>NZ_JBWKZU010000005.1:0-139247 GCF_059424825.1 Acidovorax sp. GW101-11A03
GTGGCGATGGCTGCCGTCAGCGTCGTCTTGCCATGGTCCACGTGACCGATCGTGCCCACGTTCACGTGGGGCTTGGTGCGTTCAAACTTACCTTTTGCCATTTCAATTCTCCAAAGAGCAATCCCTGTGTAGTGGTTTTACGTCTGCATCTGGTTGCTGATTCACTCCGCACAGGGAACAGAGTGGCACCGGATCGCAGACAAAACAAAGCCCGGACCACAAAGGCCCGGGCGAAGTGCTTACTTACTTGGCGCGTGCTGCCATGATGGCTTCAGACACGTTGCGAGGTGCTTCGCTGTAGTGCTTGAATTCCATCGTGTAGGTGGCGCGGCCTTGCGACATGGAACGCAGGGTCGTGGAGTAGCCGAACATTTCGGACAGGGGCACTTCGGCCTTGATGGCCTTGCCGCCACCGACCATGTCGTCCATGCCTTGCACCATGCCGCGACGGCTGGACAGGTCGCCCATCACGTTACCGGCATAGTCTTCAGGCGTTTCCACTTCCACGGCCATCATGGGTTCCAGAATGACCGGACCGGCCTTCTTGCAACCTTCCTTGAAGCCGAAGATGGCAGCCATCTTGAACGCCAGTTCGTTCGAGTCCACATCGTGGTACGAACCGAAGTGCAGCGTGACCTTGACGTCCACCACGGGGTAGCCCGCCAGCACGCCTTGCGTTACGGCTTCGTTGATACCCTTTTCCACCGCTGGGATGAATTCGCGAGGCACCACACCGCCCTTGATCGCGTCCACGAACTCGATGCCCTTGCCGGCTTCGTTGGGTTCGATCTTGAGCACGACGTGGCCGTACTGGCCCTTACCACCGGACTGGCGCACGAACTTGCCTTCGGCTTCTTCCACCGTCTTGCGGATGGTTTCGCGGTATGCCACCTGGGGCTTGCCCACGTTGGCTTCCACGCCGAATTCACGCTTCATGCGGTCCACGATGATTTCGAGGTGCAGCTCGCCCATACCACCGATGATGGTCTGGCCGGATTCTTCGTCGGTCTGCACGCGGAACGATGGATCTTCAGCAGCCAGGCGCGACAGGGCGATACCCATCTTTTCCTGGTCGGCCTTGGACTTGGGCTCCACAGCCTGACGGATCACGGGCTCGGGGAACACCATGCGCTCCAGCGTCACCACGGCGGCGGGATCACACAGGGTTTCACCCGTGGTCACGTCCTTCAGACCCACGCAGGCAGCGATGTCACCGGCGCGGATTTCGTCCACTTCCTGGCGCTCGTTGGCGTGCATCTGCACGATACGGCCGATACGTTCCTTCTTGCCACGCACGGGGTTGTACACGGTGTCGCCCTTGGAGAGCACGCCGGAGTACACGCGCACGAACGTCAGCTGGCCCACGAACGGGTCGGTCATCAGCTTGAACGCCAGGGCCGAGAACTTCTCGTTGTCGTCCGCCTTGCGGGTGACTTCCTTGTCGTCTTCGTCGAAGCCGGGCACGGGAGGCACGTCCAGGGGCGAAGGCATGAGTTCGATCACGGCGTCCAGCATGCGCTGCACACCCTTGTTCTTGAACGCCGTGCCGCACAGCATGGGCTGGATTTCACCGTTGATGGTGCGCGTACGCAGACCTTGGGTGATCTCTTCTTCCGACAGATCGCCCTCTTCCAGGTACTTGTTCATCAGGTCTTCGGAGGCTTCAGCAGCCGCTTCGACCATCTTTTCGCGCCATTCCTTGGCCACTTCAACCAAGTCAGCCGGGATGTCTTCAAAGGTGAACTTCATGCCCTGGGATGCTTCGTCCCAGATGATGGCCTTCATCTTGCGCAGGTCGACCACGCCCTTGAAGTTGTCTTCGGCACCGATCGGGATCACGATCGGCACGGGGTTGGCCTTCAGGCGCAGCTTCATCTGGTCCACGACCTTGAAGAAGTTGGCACCGGTGCGGTCCATCTTGTTCACAAAGGCCAGACGTGGCACCTTGTACTTATTGGCCTGGCGCCAGACGGTTTCCGACTGGGGCTGCACGCCACCCACGGCGCAGTACACCATGCAGGCGCCGTCCAGCACGCGCATGGAACGCTCCACTTCGATCGTGAAGTCCACGTGGCCGGGGGTGTCGATGATGTTGATGCGGTGCTCGGGGAAGGACATGTCCATGCCCTTCCAGAAGCAGGTCGTGGCAGCCGAGGTGATCGTGATGCCACGCTCTTGCTCTTGCTCCATCCAGTCCATGGTGGCCGCGCCGTCGTGCACTTCACCAATCTTGTGGTTCACGCCGGTGTAGAAAAGAATACGCTCGGTCGTGGTGGTCTTGCCGGCGTCGATGTGGGCCGAGATACCGATGTTGCGGTAACGCTCGAGGGGGGTCTTGCGAGCCATGGTGGATCCTTGGATGGGTCGTGTTATTCGGGGGACGGGCCAGCATTGTTGCGCTGCAACCCGTCAATTTTGTGACCGCCTCAATCGCCACAAGGCTGCAGGCAAAAATGCTTGCAGCCTTGCGTCTGGCGACGAAAACGGCTCGTCGATTTAGAAGCGGAAGTGGCTGAATGCCTTGTTGGCTTCGGCCATGCGGTGCACTTCGTCACGCTTCTTCATGGCGCCGCCACGGCCTTCGGTGGCTTCCAGCAGTTCGTTGGCCAGGCGTTGGGCCATCGACTTCTCACCACGCTTGCGGGCGGCTTCCTTGATCCAGCGCATGGACAGGGCCAGGCGGCGGACGGGGCGCACTTCCACGGGCACCTGGTAGTTGGCACCACCCACGCGGCGGGACTTCACTTCCACCATGGGCTTCACGTTGTTGATGGCAACGGTGAAGGCTTCCAGAGGGTCCTTGTCGGGGTGCTTCTTCTCGATCAGTTCCAGGGCGCCGTAAATGATGCGCTCTGCAACTGCCTTTTTGCCGCCTTCCATGATCACGTTCATGAATTTGGACAGCTCTACATTGCCGAACTTGGGATCCGGCAGGATTTCACGTTTGGGGACTTCGCGACGACGTGGCATTTTTTACCTCTATCTTTGCTTCAGTTGGCACCGTTTCCGGCACCGCGAGAGTCATTGAAACTCCCACTTACTCGACCCGCGCAGAACACCTGCGTTTGGGGTCACTACGCTGCATCACCGCGCCACGCGGGAAACAGCACCGAAAATTCTTTGCAAGAAAACGCAGGGCTTACTTGGCCTTGGGCTTCTTGGCACCGTACTTGGAGCGCGCTTGCTTGCGGTCTTTCACGCCTTGCAAGTCGAGCGAACCACGCACGATGTGGTAACGCACACCGGGCAAGTCCTTGACACGACCGCCGCGAACCAGCACCACGCTGTGTTCCTGCAGGTTGTGGCCTTCACCGCCGATGTAGGAGATCACCTCAAAACCGTTGGTCAGGCGCACCTTGGCAACCTTACGCAGAGCGGAGTTAGGCTTCTTAGGCGTCGTGGTGTACACACGGGTGCACACGCCGCGGCGCTGTGGAGAGTTTTCCATCGCAGGGCTCTTGGACTTGGTCTTTTCGACCTCGCGCCCCTGACGGACCAGTTGATTGATGGTTGGCATGAAATACGTCCCTAAACGTAAAAAACGAAAACGTGAAACCCTTCGGAAATTCCGAAAAGCCTTCTAATGTAGCAGCAAGCCCCTGAACGGGCAAGCGGTGCGAGCTTTCCCCCGTGAACACAGCCCCCCTTTTCCGCAGGCTCCAGCGCGAAGCACCGCCACAACCTGCAAAAGCGCGCTGCCAATGCCAGGACCGCCGCGCAAGGGCCGCCCCGCAGCGCTGGCGGTGTCCCCCTTCCCGAATGGCGCAGCCATTCGAGAGAAGGGGTGACGGCGCAGTAGCGCCTCAGGGGAAGGGCCCGATTACTTAATCCAGAGGCGGATCGCATCCCAGGCCCGGCCCAGAATGCCCGCCTGCTCCACCCCTTCCAGCGCCAGCAGAGGCACCTCGCCCACCACCTGTTCGTCCAGCATCACCTTGAGGGAGCCGATGGGCTGGCCCTTGGTGTAGGGCGCCACCAGCGGGTCGGGGCGGGAAATCTGGGTGGTGACCTTGCCGGCGCTGCCCGCAGGCACCGCCACAACAATGGCCTCTTCCCGGCCGATTTTCAGCACACTGTCCTTGCCCTTCCAGACAGCGGGGGTGGCCACGGGCTTGCCGGCGTCGAACAGCTTGACGGCTTCGAACGCGGTGTAACCCCAGTTCAGCAGCTTCTGGCTTTCGTTCGCGCGCGCGTTTTCACTCGCAGCGCCCAGCACGATGGACAGCAGGCGGCGCTGGCCCACACCGGGGAATTCACGCTTGGACGTGGCCACCAGGCAGTAGCCCGCCGCAGCAGTGTGGCCGGTCTTGAGGCCGTCCACGGTCGGATCGCGGAACAGCAGCGAATTGCGGTTGTTGCCGTTCGATGCGGGCGTGCCGGGGTAGCTGTACTGCTTGGTGGAGTAATAGTGCATGTACTCCGGGACGTCCTTCATCAGGCGCATGGCCAGCACGGAGAGGTCGCGCGCCGTGGTGGTGTGGCCGGGTTCGGTCAGGCCTTCGGGGTTCTTGTAGCTCGTGCCGTTCATTCCCAGGGCCTTGGCCTGGTCGTTCATGAGCTTGACGAAATTCTCGGCTGTGCCGCCCACGCCTTCGGCCAGGGCCATGGTGGCGTCGTTGCCGGACTGCACGATCATGCCCTTGATGAGGTCTTCGACCGGCACCTGCATCTTGGGGTCGATGAACATGCGCGAGCCGGGCATCTTCCAGGCGCGCACGCTCACGGGCAGCTTCTGGTCCAGCGCAATCTTCTTGGCGCGCAGCGCGTCAAACACCAGGTAGCCCGTCATGAGCTTGGTGAGCGAGGCCTGCTCCACCGGCGCGTCGATGTCCTTGGCGGCCAGCACCTGGCCCGCGGTGACATCCACCAGCATGTAGGTGCGCGCGGCGATTTCGGGGGGCTGGGGTGCCTGGGCTAGGGCGCCGAAGGCAGCCGGGGCCACCGCAGCAAAGACGGCCAGGGATCGCAACGCAGACAGGATTCGTTTCATGGGGCAATAGGGGGCTGGGGAGGCTCGGAAAAAGAGGAAAAGAAAAACGCGCAGAGAGGGGAAGAAGGTCCGGAGAGCCCGGGCCGCCCCCTCAGGCGCCCGATTGCAGGTGGCGCACCACCAGATTCTTCAAAAGCGGCAATTGTCCGTGAAAGAAATGCCCGCCCGCCGGGATCACTGTGACAGGCAGTATCTGGGGCCGCGCCCAGTCCATGACGGCAGCCAGCGGCACGGTGTCGTCCGCTTCGCCGTGCACCACCAGGGTGCGCAGGTGGGCGTCATGCGGCACAGGGGCCACGGTGAATCGGCTGGCGGCGGTGCCGACCAGCACGGTTTTGTCCACACGGCCCGTGGGCCAGAGCGCCTCCAGCGCATGGCTGGTGACAAAGGCGCCAAACGAAAAACCTGCCAGCGCAATGCGCTGGCCTTCGGCCGCAGGCGCGACCTGCTCCACCACGGCCAGCAGGTCCTGCAACTCACCCCGGCCGTCGTCGTGCACACCCGCCGTGCCGCCCACCCCCCGGAAGTTGAAGCGCACGGCCGTGTAGCCGCACTGCACAAAGGCGCGCGCCAGGGTCTGCACCACCTTGTTGTCCATGGTGCCGCCAAACAGCGGGTGGGGATGGGCAATGATGGCCACACCCCGGGGGCTGGCACCGTCGGCCAGCACGGCGCTGTCGCGCACGGCCTCGATGGCGCCTGCGGGGCCCGACAAGGTCAGGCGTTCGGTCTGGGCATTCACGGGATTGCTACTCTATTGATAGCTGCAAGCGCTTATCCATCAGGCGCAAGCAGCCAAAATCATTCAAAAAAAGAAAGGGATGGAGCCCGTGTCAGCGGCCAAGTTCCGCTGGGGTGACCAGGCGCTCCACCACCTGGCCGTTCTTGAGGTGCGATTCGACGATCTCATCGATGTCGGCCGCGTCCACATAGGTGTACCAGGTGCCCTCGGGGTAGACCACGGCCACGGGGCCGCCCGCGCAGCGGTCCAGGCAGCCCGCCTTGTTCACACGCACCTTGCCTGCGCCAGCCAGCCCGGCCGCCTTGACCTGGGCCTTGCAGCGGTCAAAACCCGCCTGGGCATTGTGGTGGGCGCAGCTGTCTTCGCCGTTGGTGCGGTCGTTCAGGCAAAAGAAGATGTGGCGCTGGTAGTAGCCGGGCGCTGCGGCCGGTGCGGAGGAGGTGTCACTCATCCGGGCATTTTAAGTTTGTGCATCCCGCCGGGACACCCGCAAAAGCACATACAGCAGCGTGGCATAAGGCCAGAGCCAGCCCAGCCACTGCCCCAGACCATAAAAACGGATGAAGCGGCCCTGCTCCCAGATCTGCAGGGTCTGGGCGAAATACGCGCTGGTGGGCGCCTGGTTGAGCAGCGCCAGGTGCCAGGCCAGCGCCAGCAGCAGCACGGCAGCGCAGGCCCGGCGTGGCAGGGCCAGCAGCAGCAGCGCCAGCGCCAGCGCCCCCCACACACCCACACGCACGGGCAGGCTCATCCATTCCCAGGCATGCACCGGGCCCCAGCTCAGCGCGGCCGACAGCGCCGTGAGGACCACGCCCACCACCACCACCCCCAGCGCAAACAATGCGCGCCGCCCCATCTGTCGGATCACGCAGTAGCCCAGCAGGCAGGGGATGAGCAGGCCCAGCGTGACACACAGCAGCTCGCCACTGGGCGAAAGCGGGTCCAGCGCGGCCTCGCGCAGGGGAAGCCAGTCGAGAAATGGCGTGTCGGCCAGCAGCTCGATGAGCGCCGCCTCCAGCCGCTCCAGCACCTGGCCCAGGCCAAAGGGCACGGCCGCCGGGAACAGCAGCGCCAGCGGCCACAGTGCCAGCAGCACCATGCCGCCCGAAGCGTCCGAGACAAACCAGCGCGAGCGGAAGTCGCTCCAGCGGTCCAGCGCGCCCAGGCGCTCCAGCAGGGCGGCACTCAGGGCGCCCGCCAGGGTGCCGCCCATATTGAGCAGCAGGTCCAGGTTGGATGGCACCCGCCGGGGCAGGTAGATCTGCAGAAACTCCAGCGCCAGCGACAGCAGTGCGCCCGCCACCGTGGCCAGCGCCACGGCCACCAGCACACGCCGCCAGCCCGAGCGCAACATGCCCAGCACCAGCAAAAAGCCCAGCGGCGCATACCCGGCCGCATTGGTGACCACGTCGAAGCCTGTCCAGTACGGCGGGGGCAGGCGGGCGAGCAGGAACACCAGCGGGTCAATGCCCTGCGCGCGCCAGCCGTCAAACGGGAAAAGGCTCGCAAAAACGATGAGCGCCGTGTAGATCAGCGCAAGCGGCCAGGCGGAGGTCTTGTGCACCAGCGTCAGCCCTGCACCATCAGAAGGGCTTGACCACCACCAGCACCACCGCCACCAACAGCAGCAGCACAGGCACCTCGTTGAACCAGCGGAACCAGACATGGCTCTTGCGGCAAGTGCCGTCGGCCAGCTTGCGCAGCAGCACGGCGCAGGCATGGTGGTAGCCGATCACCAGCAGCACCACAGCCAGCTTGGCGTGCATCCAGCCGTTGCCCGGGCCCCGGCCGATGCCGTAGCCCATCCACAGCCACACCCCCAGGGCCAGCGCGGGCACCGCCAGCAAGGTGGTAAAGCGCAGGAGCTTGCGCGCCATCAAGAGCAGCCGGTCGCGCTCGGCCACCGAGCCCGGCGCCACCATCTGCAGGTTCACGAAGATGCGTGGCAAATAGAAAAGGCCAGCAAACCAGCTGGCCACGAAGACGATGTGAAAGGCTTTGACCCAGAGCATGGGTGCAGTTTACGTTCCAGCAAGCTTTGCCAAGGCCCAGGCCCGGACAAAAAAAGCCCGGCTGTCCGCCGGGCCAGGAAAGCCTGTTTTTGCATTGCTGCAATCCGAGGCCCCGCTCAGGGAGGAAAGCGGGGGGCAGCAAGCCGCCCGGCGCCAATTTAGCACCGGGCACAGCGTGTTACAAGCGGCAATACCAGGGTGGGTGTGCGGGGCACTGCGGCCCGAGACTGGCACGCGCCAAGCCAGTGCACCCGTGGATCCGGCTTCGCCGGTCCAGGGGGTGCGTCCCCCTCGGGGGAAGGCGCCGACAGGCGCCACAGGGGGGCTTCATAATCCAATGATGCACCTCCAAAGCCCCGCCCCCTTCCCCCAGAACCGCCCCCGCCGCCTGCGCCGCGATGCCTTCACCCGCCGCCTGGTGCGCGAGAACCTGGTCACCGCCGACGACCTGATCTACCCCGTGTTCGTGCACGAGGGCACCAAGCGCAGCGAGGCCGTGACCTCCATGCCCGGCGTGGACCGTCTGAGCCTCGACCTGCTGCTGCCCGTGGCCGAAGACTGCGTGAAGCTGGGCATCCCGGTGCTGGCACTGTTCCCGGCGATTGACCCCGCGCTCAAGACGCCGGACGGCAAGGAGGCCCTGAACCCCGACGGCCTGATCCCGCGCGTGGTGCGGGCGCTGAAGAAGGAGTTTCCCGACCTGGGCGTGATGACCGACGTGGCGCTGGACCCGTACACCAGCCACGGCCAGGACGGCGTGCTGGACGAGACCGGCTACATCCTCAACGACGAGACGGTGGAGATCCTCACCGGCCAGGCGCTCACGCATGCCGAGGCGGGCGTGGACATTGTCGCGCCCAGCGACATGATGGACGGCCGCATCGGCGCCATCCGCGAGGCGCTGGAGGTGCAAGGCCACATCCACACCCGCATCATGGCCTACAGCGCCAAGTACGCCAGCGCCTTCTACGGCCCCTTCCGCGACGCGGTGGGCACCCGCGGCGCCCTGGGCAAGGCCGACAAGAACGTCTACCAGATGGACCCCGGCAACAGCGACGAGGCCCTGCGCGAAGTGGCCATTGACATTGCCGAAGGCGCCGACATGGTGATGGTCAAACCCGGCATGCCCTACCTGGACATCGTGCGCCGCGTGAAGGACGAGTTCAAGGTGCCCACCTTCGCCTACCAGGTCAGCGGCGAATACGCCATGATCAAGGCCGCCGCCGCCAACGGCTGGCTGGACCACGACGCCGTGATGATGGAAAGCCTGCTGGCCTTCAAGCGCGCAGGCGCCGATGGCGTGCTGACCTACTTTGCGCGCGACGTGGCCCGCAAGCTTCAAAAATAGTAGCTACCCGCGCTTACTCAGCGCGCGCAGAAGTCATTTTTGAGCACAAATCCGGGGCCTTGTTGTTCATGCGCATCTTCCACATCCACAGCGGCGGCGTGCAGGAGCTGGCCGAGCTGCCCACACACATGCCCGCCCAGGGTTTTGTCTGGATCGCCTGCGCGCGCCCGGTGTTCCAGGCGCGGCTGGCCGAGATCCAGGCGAGCCTGCAGGCCCTGGTGGGGCTGCAACTGGTGGACCTGCATGTGTCCGACCTGCTCAACGCCCAGCTGCCATCGCACTACGACTACACCTCGCAGTACGACCTGCTGGTGTTCCGCCGCCTGGCCACGGCGCAGGGCGACGGGGCGGCCCAGCCCCCGGCGCCAGTTCCTGCTCCTTCGCCTGTGGCCCCGGCAGAGAGCCCCGCGCGACGCAACGGCCCGCCCGTGCTGCGCCGCATCGACACCAGCCCTGTGGGTTTTGCCGTGTTCGACCAGTTGCTGCTGACCGTGCACCCCAGCGACTGCGCCGTGCGCGATGCCTATGCCACGCGGCTGCTGGCATCGGCACCCGCCGCCAGCACCAACGGCGAGGGCCGCAGCAACCCGGCGGCCGGTGCCCGCGTGCCCACCAGCCCGGCCGACCTCATGCTGCGCGTGGTCAACCAGATGGTGGACGGCTACCTGGACCTGCGCCGCGAACTCACGCGCCAGCTGGACCACTGGCAGACCGAGCTGCTCAAGCCCCGCGCGCGCTACGTCAACTGGAATTCGCTGCTCGAAGCGCGCCTGTCGCTGCACATGCTTGACGAGATCTGCGAGGACCAGCGCACTGCCGTGCAGGACTGGATCGACGCGCTGGAAACCTGGACCCTGCCCGACACCCCCGCAGGCCTGCGCGAGCTGGACCTGCTCAAGGTGCGCAGCCGCGACGTGCTGGAGCACATCGAGCGCGTGGTGCACCATGTGCGGCGGCTGGAGCAGAGCACCGAAACCGCCGTGCAGATGCACTTTTCGGTGCAGAGCAACCGCACCAACGACATCATGCGCACGCTCACCGCGCTCACCGCCGTGTTCCTACCGCTGAACCTGATTGCGGGGATTTTTGGCATGAACTTCGACTTCATCCCGCTCATCCACAAGGCCGACGGCTTCTGGTGGGCGCTGGGGTCGATGGTGTTCATCGCGCTGGCGCTGGTGCTGGTGTTCTGGCGCAAGCGGTATTTGGCCAGAACTCGGTGACAACCCCCTGAGCGGCTGCGCCGGTTTCAATGGCTGCCAGCGAAACGGCAGCGAGGGGACGAGCCCCATACCCCAGCAATTGTCAGCTCACGGCCTGGCCACCCCAAACAACCCCGCCCCGTTGTCCCACGCCACCTTGCGCGCCACATCGGCAGGCAGGCCGCCCAGCCACTGGCGGTAGCCCTGCATCAGGCTTTCGTAGTGTTGCCAGCGCTGATTCACCCAGGTGTCCGAGCCGATCACGAAGCGCGTGGGGTACTTGAGCAGCAGCGCACGCCAGGCGGGGCACAGCTGGTTGTCGTCACACACCAGGCCGGGGCGGTACGAGAGTTCGCCCACCAGGCCGGGGTAGCGCGCCATCAGCGCATCCACCCGCTCCACCGGCGCGCCGCCGATGCCAGTGTGGGCCCAGATCAGGCGCGCCTTCTGCCCCTTCGACGGCGTGTGGGCCATCAGCAGGTCGATGGCGACATCGTCCACATGGGCCAGCACCACCAGGTCACGCTCCTCCGCCAGGGCCATGAGCTTCTGGGCCACGGGGCCGTTGGCATTGGCGCTGTCGTACAGGTGGAACTCGCCAATGCCCCGGTACGGCCCCGCCGCCGTGCCGCGTGCCAGCTCGGTCTGCACCATGGTGTAGATGCTCTCGTCGGCAAACCAGCCGGTGTAGTCCGCCCGGTTGCGGTACAGCCGCACAAAGGGCACGACGGTGACGCCTGCCTCGCTTGTCTGCGGCAGGCCCGCCAGCGTGAGCGAACCCGCGTTGGGCCGCGAATTGGCCACGATGGCGCGCACACCGCTGGCCTTCATGCGCGCGAGCACATCAGCGGGCGGATGCGGGCCGGTTTTTCCGTCCCAGGCCTCCTCGTTGTAGTGCAGGTGGGCATCGAACAAGGGGCCGGCGTAGTCGGCCGCGTGGGCGCTGGCGCCAATTGCTACTAAAAAAATAGCTATCAGCGCTTGCTGGATGCACGCCAGGGGTCCAAAAAGCTTGAATTTTTCCATGGCAACCCCCGGTAGATGCGTTGGTAGGTGGGTGTTGGTTGTCTCAGGCCAAGTGCTTGTCGAAGAACGCCAGGGTGCGGTCGCGTGCGGTCATGGCCGAGGGCTCGTCGTAGCTGCCGCGCTGGTCGCAATTGAAGCCGTGGTCGGCGGCGTAGATGTGCACCTCGGCACCCGGCTGGGCGCGGGCAAAGGCCTGCACGCTGTCCACGGGGATCCAATGGTCGCGCTCGCCAAAGTGGGCCAGCACGGGCACGCGCGGCTGGCGCGCAGCTTCGTCGGGGCTGGTCATGCCACCACCGTAATAGGGCACGGCGGCCGACAGGCCGGTAAGCGTACAGGCCGCGCGCCAGGTCAGCAGCCCACCCCAGCAAAAGCCCACGATGCCCACCTTGCGGCCGCTTTGCGCGGCGGCGTAGTCAATGGCGGCCTGGACGTCGGGCATCACGCCGGGGGCGGGCAGCGCCTCCACAGCAGCCTTCAGGCCCATGCCGGCCTGCATGTCGTCACCGGTGTAGCCCAGCTCCACGCCCGGTTTCACGCGGTGAAAGGTGGAAGGCGCCACCGCCAGATAGCCCCGTGCCGCAAAGCGGTCGGCCACGGCGCGGATGTGGGAGTTCACGCCAAAAATCTCCTGCAGCACCACCACGGCGCCGCGCGGTGCGGCATCGGGCTGGGCCACCCAGGCCGGAAATACAAAACCGTCACCCGAAGTCAGATCGACAAACTGTCCCATGCTGCAATCTCCTTGATAAAAAATGCGCCGAAGTGGCGGTGTGCCTGCTGCAAACCGCTGCCCGCAGCACGCAGAACCTGTTCCAATGCGCCATTCTTGCAGGAGACCCCGATTTCATGGACAAGATCGCCTTAATCACCGGTGCCAGCCGAGGCATTGGCGCCGCCGCCGCCCTGCTGGCGGCACGCCAGGGATGGGCGGTGGCGGTGAACTACCAGGGCAACCAGGCCGCCGCCGATGCGGTGGTGCAACAGATCCGCACCGCAGGCGGCACCGCGCTGGCCGTGCAGGCCGATGTGGCCGACGAGGCCCAGGTGCTGGCCATGTTTGCCACCATCGACGCGCAACTGGGCCGCGTCACCGCACTGGTGAACAACGCGGGCGTGGTGGACACCACCCAGCGGGTGGACGAGATGAGCGTAGCGCGCCTGCGCCGCATGTTCGACATCAACGTGATCGGCAGTTTCATCTGCGCACGCGAAGCCGTGCGCCGCATGAGCACGAAACACGGCGGAGCGGGTGGCAGCATCGTCAACGTCTCCAGCGCCGCCGCGCGGCTGGGCGCGGCCCACCAGTATGTGGACTACGCGGCGGCCAAGGGCGCCATCGACACCTTCACCGTGGGCCTGGCGCGCGAGGTGGCGGCCGAAGGCATCCGTGTGAACGCCGTGCGCCCGGGCCTGATCGAAACCGACATCCACGCCAGCGGCGGCCTGCCGGACCGCGTGCGCGACCTGGCCCACCAGGTGCCCATGTTGCGCGGCGGCACCGCCGAAGAAGTGGCCGAGGCCATCGTGTGGCTGATGTCGGATGCTTCGCCTTACACCACCATGTCATTGCTCGAAGTCTCTGGAGGACGCTGATGGACCTGAAACCTCTTATCACCCTGCTGGCCATCGTGAACCCGCTGGCCATCGTCCCGTTTTTCATCCACTACACCCAGGGCTTTTCGTACGCGCAGCGGCGCCGCACCATCCAGGTGGCCAGCTTCAGTGTGTTCTGCGTGATTGCGGCCTGTGCGCTGCTGGGCCTGCAGATCCTGGATTTTTTCAACATCTCGCTGCAGAGCTTTCAGGTGGGCGGCGGCATGCTGCTGCTCATCAGCGCGATGAACATGCTCAACGCCCAGCCCGCCGAGGCCAAGCCCAGCACCAATGAATACGAAGAAGGGGCAGAGAAAGCCGCAGCGGGCAGCAGCATTGCCGTGGTGCCACTCACCATCCCGCTGCTCACCGGCCCGGCCAGCATGTCCACCGTGGTGATCTACGCCGACCGCGCCCAGGGCGTGTGGCAGACCGCCACGCTGGTGGGCTACGGCGTGGTCATCGCCCTGGCCACCGCCGTGTGTTTTTCGCTGGCCGACCCGATTGCACGCGTGCTGGGCAAGACCGGCATCAACGTGATGACCCGCCTGATGGGCCTGATCCTGGCCGCGCTGGCGGTGGAGGTGATGGCGGACGGGCTGGGCAAGATTTTCCCCGTACTGATCGCGCGCTGACCGTCCATGTCTGCCCGCCTGCTGCTGCTCGAAGACGACCCCGCCATCGCCCGCACCGTGGCCTACGCGCTGGAACGCGACGGGCTGCTGGTGACGCACAGCCTGCTAGTGCACGACGCGCGCCAGCAGCTGCAGCGCGCACGTTTTGACCTGCTGGTGCTGGACGTGGGCCTGCCCGACGGCAGCGGCCTGGACCTGCTGCGCGACGTGCGCAATGCGCCGCCCACCGCCGCCCTGCCCGTGCTGATGCTGAGCGCCCACGGCGAAGAGATCGACCGCGTGCTGGGACTGGAGCTGGGCGCGGACGACTACCTCACCAAACCCTTCAGCCCGCGCGAACTGGCCGCGCGCGTGAAGGCGCTGCTGCGCCGCGCAGGCCATGGCAACGGCAACGGCCACCCGGCAGCGCCCGCCGCCACGGCCGCCGCGCTGTTCCACGACGACGAGGCCGGCCAGCGCATCAGCCTGCGCGGTCAGGCCCTGCCACTGACCCGGCGCGAGTACCGCCTGCTGTCCCACCTGCTGCGCGGCGCAGGCCGCATCCACTCGCGCGACGCCCTGCTGGCCGCCGCCTGGGGCGACGACAGCGAGAGCACCGACCGCACGGTGGACACCCATATCAAGACCCTGCGCGCCAAGCTGCGCGAGCTGGACCCGGGGCGTGAATACATCAGCACGCACCGAGGCATGGGTTACTGCCTGGACATCTAACGCCAAATTGGCCACTACCGCCTGTCCATAAAGCGCAGACAGCTATTGTTTTTGAAGTAACACCATGCGCCTCGGCATCCGCCTGCTGTTCGCCTTCTTTCTCATCAACGGCATCGCCGCGTTTTTTGTGCTGCGCGTGTTTATGGCCGAGATCAAGCCCAGCGTGCGCGAGGTGATGGAGGACATGATGGTGGACACGGCCAACATCCTGGCCGAGCTGGCCAGCGAAGACCTGGCGGCTGGGCGGCTGGCGGCGGGGGCCGACAACAGCAGCACCAGCCCGTTTGCCCAGCATGTGCGCCGCTATGCCACGCGGCCCATTGATGCGGCGATCTGGGGCTTTTCCAAGCAGTCGCTCGACTACCGCATCTATGTGACCGACACCACGGGGCGCGTGCTGTTCGATTCGGAAAACCGCGCCGTGGGCGCCGACTACTCGCGCTGGCGCGATGTGGCGCGCACGCTGCGCGGCGAGTACGGCGCGCGCTCCACCCGCGATGTGGAGGACGACGACACCAGCGGCGTGATGCATGTGGCCGCGCCCATCTACGTGAACAGCCAGATCGCGGGCGTGCTGACCGTGGCCAAGCCGACGCGCACGGTGCAGCGCTTTATCGACCGAGCCGAGCGCAAAGTGTTCATGGGCGGGCTGCTGCTGCTGGCGCTGTCGGCCGCCGTGGGCGTGGCGGTGACGCTGTGGATGGTGTGGAACGTGCGCCGCCTGCGCGACTACGCCCTGAGCGTGCAGGGCCCGGCCGACGGCGAGCGCCACGACCCGAACCTGCCCACCCCCACGGCCCTGGCCGTGCCCGAGGTACCCGGCGAGCTGGGCGACCTGGCCCGCGCCATGGACCGCATGCGCGCGCGGCTGGAGGGGCGCGACTACATCGAGGGCTATGTGCGCGCGCTCACGCACGAGCTCAAAAGCCCCGTGGCCGCCATCCGGGGCGCGGGCGAGCTGCTGCAGGACGAGCTGCCCACCGCCGACCGCGCCGAGTTTGCGACCCAGGTGGTGCAGCAAAGCGAGCGCCTGCAGCGCATCATCGACCGGCTGCTGGAGCTGTCCAAGCTGGAGCAGCGCCAGCACGCCGAAGGCCGCGCGCCCGTGGCGCTGCACGACTGCGCCGAGGCCGCCATTGCCCAGACCCGCGCCCGCGCGGGCCAACGTGGCATCACCCTGGCGCTGCAAGGGCACGGCACCAGCGGCCCGTGGGAGGCCGAACTGGTGACGCTGGCGCTGACCAACCTGCTGGACAACGCCATCGACTTTGCGCCCGCAGGCAGCACGGTGCGGGTGGAACTGGACGGCGCCACGGTGGCCGTGCAGGACAGCGGCCCCGGTGTGCCCGACTACGCGCTGCCGCGCCTGGGCGAGCGCTTTTTCACCACCGCACGGCCGGGCGGCGAGCGCAGTGGATCAGGGCTGGGGCTGGCGATTGTGCGGCGGGTGATGACCCTGCACGGGGGCCGCATGGTGGCGCGCAACACGCCGCCGGGGTTCCGGGTCGTGCTGGAGTTCGAATCGGCGGGATGAGCGGGATGAGCTGGCGACCAGCGTTCAATCGGAAATTTCTCCTCCCGGCTCCCAGCGCCAGGCCCCTTGCAGCAGTGTGGGCCGCTCGCGGCTGAGCTGCCAGATTTGCTTGCGCACCAGGGTTTCCTCAGGGCTTTTGCAACGCGCCTCAATGCGGACATGGATGATCCGGTAGCCCGCATGGTCGGGCTGGCGCTTGGCCGCATGGATCTTGGCCAACTCGCATTTCGCGTTGCGGTACTCCATCTGGAAGCGCTCGCGCACGGCGTCATCGTCGGGGTAAGCCGGCGTTCCGCACGCTGCCAGGAGCAGCAACGGGAGCAGGCTGCCCACGGTCCGGCCAAGCCGGTTGTCAGGTCGATATGACATGGCGATCCCCCTCTTCTGCCCCCATGCTACCCGCCCGAAGCAGGGCGACTTCACACTGACCTCACAAACTTCATAGCGCCCTCACAGCGCGCCACAACACTGCCCCCACAACATTCACTTGTGGAGGATCTTTTGCTCAAACACCCCTTGTTCACCAAACTGGCGGCGCTGGCCGCCATCACCGTGCTGCTGCTTTTTGGCCTCGGGCTGATCGAAGATGTGGTGCGCGACCGGCTGCGCTACCGCAGCATCACCGCACAAAGCGTGGCCGAGAGCCTGGCCGGGCCGCAGACGCTGATGGGCCCCATGATCCACAGCGCCTGCGTGGAGAGCTGGGAGGTGGAGACCGGCAAGGGCGATGAGCGCCGCATGGTGGAGCAGCGCCGCGAGTTCTTGCTCACGGCCATGCCCGAGCAGCTCAAGCTCAGCACCGGCGCCGCCATGGAAGAGCGGGCGCGCGGCCTGCACAAGGTGAACACCTACAACCTCAAGGCCCACGTGACGGCGCAATGGGGGCCGCTGACCAGTCTGCTGCCACAAACCACCATGAAGAATTCGCGCATGGTGTGTGGTGCCCCCGTGGTGATGATGGCGGTGGGCGATGCGCGCGGCATTCGCACCGCGCAGCTCACGCTGGGCAACCAGGCAATGGCCCTCAAGCCCGGCACCTTCCACCCTACGTACAGCCGGGGCCTGCACGCGATGCTGCCGGAGTCTGTGCGTGGCAAGGCCGACGGCCTGACAGCCACGCTGGACCTGGAACTGGTGGGCACCGAGCGCCTGGGCATTGTCCCGCTGGGCGGCAACACCGAGGTGCTGATGACCAGCAGCTGGCCGCACCCTTCGTTTGCCGGGCGCTTTCTGCCGTCGGAGCGTGAGGTCAAGAAGACCGGCTTCTCGGCCCAGTGGCGCCTGTCGTCGCTGGCCACCACGGCGCAGGCCGACGTAGCCAGCGGCAAACGCGTGTGCCTGGCAGGCGCAGAGGACGGCATCGGCCATGCACCAGGCAGCAGCCCGGGCGACTGCGCCGACAGCTTCAGCGTGGCCTTCATCGACCCGGTGAATCCCTATTCCCTTTCGGACCGCGCCACCAAGTACGGCGTGTTGTTCATTGCCCTCACCTTCGTGGCCGTGGGCCTGTTCGAGCTGATGAAAAAGCTGCGCGTGCACCCGGTGCAGTACCTGCTGGTGGGCAGCGCGCTGTGCAGCTTCTTCCTGCTGCTGGTGAGCCTGTCGGAGCACCTGCCGTTTGGCATTTCGTACGCGGTGGCCGCCACGGCCTGTGTGCTGCTGCTGGCCTATTACGCCAGCCACATGCTGGGCAGCCTGGCGCGGGGCATTCCGCTGGGGGCGGGCATTGCACTGCTGTATGGCCTGCTGTATGTGCTGCTGCAGCTGGAGCAGACGGCGCTGGTGGTGGGCGCGATTGCACTCTTCCTGGTGCTGGCGGCGGTGATGGTGCTGACGCGCAAGGTGAACTGGTATGGGCTGTCGCAGAGCGGCGGCACGCCGGGCCGCCCCATGCCGCCCAAGCCACCGTCCACACCACCCACCTCGCCCATGCCACCCACACCAGCCGCGCCCACCGTACCGACCCGCCCTGTCACCCCAAGCGCGGAGGCCGCATGACACCCGGAGCCCTGGGCCCGCAGCCCGGCATCCCACCAGCCCTTCGCACCTGGGCCGCACACCTGGCCCAGGGCCCAGGGGGCGCAGGCCCCCTCACCCCGGCGGCATTGGCGACGACGCTGACGGCGGCCGAGGCCGCCCGCGTGCAGCGCCACCGCGACCAGCTGATGAGCGCGCTGCGCGCCCGGGACCGGGTGGCGCTGGTCAGCGCCAAGCAGCAGGTGCTGGAGGCAGCCTTCTGCCCCCACGAAGTGCCGGGCACGGCCGGTGTGGCCACTGCGCCGTCACCCGCCCTGCGCCGCGCGCTGCGCGATCTGTCGTGGCGCATGGCAGCGCTGCTGCTGCCACGCAGCCCCGGATGTTGAGAGACCGAAGGTCTTTGGCCCGCGCCCGCGTGGCAGAGCCCGGCATGCCCGCCTGGACATGCCGGGCTTTTACATGCATCGCAACCTCAAAAACAATCATCAAAAAGAGGTTTTCCGCTCATCCATCAGGCGGAAATAGCTATCAATAAATGAGCAAACTATTCCTCTACACCACCACCGTGCGGCTGCGGCCCTCGCGTTTGGCGGTGTACAGCGCGGAATCGAGCAGGCGCAGGGTCACGTCGAGCGGGCGCAACGGGTCAAACAGCGTCAGCCCCATGCTGACCGACAGCTGCTGCGGGGGCTCGATGCCGGGCAGGGGCTGCTGGGCGAGCGCAGCATGCACACGCTGCGCCACGGCCTGGGCTTGCTCCACCCCGGTGGCGGGCAGCAGGGCCAGAAACTCCTCGCCGCCCCACCGCCCCACCACATCGGCGGCCCGGAACACACTGCGGCACAGGTCGGCAAACAGCTGCAGCGCCTGGTCCCCCACATGGTGGCCATGCACGTCGTTGATGCGCTTGAAGTGGTCCAGGTCCATCATCAACAGGCAGGCGGGTTCATTGCCCCGCTGCAGCAGGGCCTGCTCCTGCCGCAGGCGTTCGGTGAAGGACCGTCGGTTGGCCAGCCCGGTCAGCACATCGGTGTGGGCCAGCACAGCCATCTGCTGGCGGGCGGCGTCCAGCTCGGCCAGCATCTGGCCCTGGCGGTCGTTGGCGCGGTGCAGTTCCAGCAGCCGGACCACTTGGCGCGCCAGGGCGCTGAGCAGCTCCTGCGCACGCGGCGACAGCTCGCGCGGCCGGTGGTCCAGCACGCACAGGGTGCCCAGCGCGTAGCCATCGGGCGTGATCAGGGGGGCGCCCGCATAAAAGCGCAGCGGGTGTTTCTGGGTGACGATGCCGTAGTGCGCAAACCGCACGTCCTGGGCCAGGTCGGGCACGATGAACACGTTCGGCTGCCGGAGGGCGTAGCGGCACACGGACTGGTCGAGCGGCGTCTCCCGATTGGGCAACCCTTGCGCCGACTTGAACCACTGGCGGTCGCGGTCCACAAAACTCACCAGGGCCACGGGCGCCTCGCACACATGGCCCGCAATGTCGGCCAGCTCGTCGTAGGCGGGCTCCATGGGGGTGTCGAGAATCCCGTAGCGCTGCAGGGCCTGCAGGCGCTCGGTGTCATCGACCAGGGCTTCGAGGGAAGAGGTTGCGGCCATGGAGCACGGCGGCCATGCCGCCCACACTTGCCTAAAGAAAAGGCAGCATGCCACACAAGCGGGGCCCGCGCACGGGTAAAAGCACGCTTGCGGCCGCGCAACGCACATCCTTCATTCGCACAGTCGCGCTGCGCGAAGCTCCCCGCAAGCCGGCGATTTCAGGCCACTGCGGCCTGCCGCGCGCTGTTGGTGCCGTCCGCCACGGGCCCCTCGCCCGAGTCCGCGTCCGAGCAGGTGGCGCCGCCGCAGCCATGGATCAGCTCTCCCGGCAGCGCCTGCGGTGCGTGCACCACGCCGGTGGCGGGGTCAAACCCCACACGGCGCAGGTGCAGGGCCAGCGCCGCGTCCATGCTCTGCGCATGCTGGGGGAACCACAGGGCCAGCTCGCTGGCCATCACGCGCAGCACCTGCAGGTCGCCCTGCGCGGCCCGCGCGGCGCCTTCGCGCATCACCTGCAGCACCACGCGGTGCTGCATGCTGTGGCAGTTGCCCGAAGCAAACCGGGTGGAGGCCATCCAGGCGTCTTCCTGGCCAAAGTGCTGCTCGGTGTGCTCCACCAGCGCCTGCCAGGCCGGCTGCAGTTGCGCGTCGTCCGCCTGCGCCACAACCGCCAGCAGATCGACGAACTCCCGGTGGGTGTCGTCCATCAGGGGCAGGTCCAGGTTCAGCGCGTCCGACCATTCGAGTTGGGCCATGGGTATCAATCCCTCTGCCGTCCGGCAGCAAAACAATGGGAACAATGGAAAGCCCAGCTTAGAAGCCGCCCTGGCACCGCGTATTGATGCAGGTCAGGCAAATCCCGCCTGCACACGCAAAAAGCCCCGCAACAGCGGGGCGTTGTGCAAAAACTGCGCGGGGGCAGTGATCAGCCCTTGCCGTACATGCGCTTGATGTCGTCCACGCAGGCCGACTTGGCGTTGCCCGACAGCGCGTCACAGCGCTCCTTGGCCGCCTGGTAGTTGGCGTCGTTCTTTTCTGCGTTGGCTTCCTTGCGGGCCTCCGCCACATCGGCCGCCTTATCGGCCGCCTTATCGGCCGGATTGTCTGCGGGCTTGGCCTGCACAGCAGCCACCTTGGCGTCGGCCTTGGCCTTCACGCGGGCGGCCTTGGCGTCTTTTTCGCAGACGTCCTTTTCATTGCCCTTGAGGTCGTCGCATTTTTCCTTGGCGACTTCGTAGGCAGCGTCAGCGCGCGCTTCGGCTACCTTTTGCGTGTTTCTAGGGCTGGGTTTGTACTGGGCTTCCAGTTCGGCCTGGGCCACTTTTTCCTTGCCCTTGGCTTCCTTCTGGCAGATGTCCTTGGCGTTGGCGGTCAGGGCATCGCATTTTTCCTTGTCGGCCTTGTAGGTCGCTTCAATGCTGTCCTTGGCGGCCCTGTGCTCGGCCGGTGTCATGGCAAAGGCGGATGTCGCCACCAGACCGGCGGCCACGGCCGCGATCAGCGCGCGTGCGGATGGGATTTGCATGGGGTTCTCCTCGGCATCGGGGGTAGACAGTGCAGTGCGCGTGCAGCAGGGCATGCCTGCTGCTGCGGCGGCGATGGGCGGGCCGCACAACCCGGGCTGTGCAGCCCCCGCCCGTCAATCGTTGAAGCGGAAGTCCGGGTGGCGTTCCTGCCATTCCTTGAGCTGCTTTTCGGCCGCTTCGCGGGCCAGACCCTGGCGCTCCTGCAGCTTGCCCAGGAACTGCTCACGCTTGCCGTCGATGACATCCAGGTCGTCGTTGGTGAGCTTGCCCCACTGCTCGATCAGCTTGCCCTTGAACTGCTTCCAATTGCCCTTGATGGTGTCTTCATTCATGGTTGCATCCTTCAAAAACCTCGCCCTGGCCATCCACCCGGAATGCGTGGAAACACTGCGTGGGGCGATGGGTTCACTGTAAAAACGAATCAGTCAGCGGGCCGTAGTCCATGCCAAGCGGTGTGCGTGGGCCCAGGCCTACGGGGTTGACGGACGGGGCCGACGGGCGCCGCACAGAGCCCCAGAACACGTGGTGGCGGGGCTGCGTCTGCGCACAAAGTGTTGCAATCGCCCATCATCTGCAAGGGTGACGGACTGCCTCCTCCTGAGGGCCGTTTCCCCTGGTAACACTTGCACCACCGAGCAACGCGCCTGGTGTGATTTAGTCACGGCTGCGCACTTTGGACCGCGCAAGACTCCACACAGGCATTCATGAAAAATACGCACGAGGGACCTCTGGCCACGCAGGGCGCAGAGGCAGTAGAGGAAAAACCCGTCTCCACCGAGCAACAAGACGCTACCAGCAGAAGCCCTGCCCCGCTGCTGGCCACACTTTTTGCCTCAACTGCCCTTGCAGCATGCGGAGGCGGAGACGGCGGAGGCCAATCCCCCGTCTACACGCCCGTGACACTGCCGCCCGCTGCGGGAACACCGTCCCCCGGCGTCATGCCCCCCCCGGCACCATCTCCCACACCCGCCCCTGCGCCAAGTCAAGGCCCCGCGCCTTCTCCAGCGCCGGGGCCTTCCCCTGCACCCAGCGCTCCTCCAGGCAATTACGCCTACCCCGCAGCCACCACCGACCAGGAAGCCGCGCGCTTCCTGCTGCAAGCGCAGTTCTCCGCCTCCACGGCCGAGATTGCAGCCCTGCGCTCCACCACCTATGCCGACTGGCTCAGCAGCCAGTTCAGCGGCCCCACCAGCCAGACAGGCTGGGACTGGCTGAACCAGCGGGGCTACGCGGCCATCAGCGACAGCACGGCCTACTACGACAACTCCTACCCGGCGGACTACATGATCTGGAAGCAGCTCATGACCTCCCCCGACGGCCTGCGCAAGCGGGTGGCCCTGGCGCTGTCCGAAATCTGCGTGGTCTCGCTCACCGGGGTGGACATCACCTGGCGCTGCCATGCCATGGCCTGGTACTGGGACCAGCTGGTCAGCAACGCGTTTGGCAACTACCGCTCGGTGCTGGAAAACGTCACGCTGAACGCGGCCATGGGCTACTACCTCAACACCCGGGGCAACCAGAAGGAAAACGCGGCCACCGGCCGCCAGCCGGACGAGAACTACGCCCGCGAAATCATGCAGCTGATGTCCATCGGGCTGGTAGCGCTCAACCCCGATGGCACGGCCAAAAAGGACGGCGCGGGCAAACCCATCGACAGCTACACGATGGACGATGTGACCAACCTCGCACGGGTGTTCACCGGCTACGACTACGACCAGACGCAGAACGTGCCGACCACCGTACCGGGCACGTCGCGGGTAGTGTCCAACACCACGTTTGCGCGCCTGCCCATGGCGCTCAACGCATCGCGCCACTCCACCCTGGCGGCCACGTTCCTCGGCACGACGGTGCCGGCCAACACGCCCGGGGCGGCGGCGCTCCAGATGGCGCTGGACACCCTCTTCAACCACCCCAACGTGGGCCCGTTCATCGGCAAGCAGCTCATCCAGCGCCTGGTGACTAGCAACCCCTCGCCCGCCTACGTGGCGCGCGTGACGGCGGCCTTCAACAACAACGGGGCGGGGGTGCGGGGTGACCTGCGCGCTGTGGTCCAGGCCATCCTGCTGGACGACGAGGCCCGCTCGCCCGCCGGCCTCAGCCAGCCTGGTTTCGGCAAGCTGCGCGAGCCCATGCTGCGCTTCGTGCAGTGGGGCCGCACCTTCGGGCTGAACTCGGCCCAGGGCAGCTGGAAAATCGGCGACCTGACCGACCCTGGCTCCCGCCTGGGGCAAAGCCCGCTGCGCTCGCCCTCGGTGTTCAACTTCTTCCGCCCGGGGTATGTCCCCCCATCCACCGCGCTGGCGGCCACCGGGGCCGTAGCGCCCGAGTTCCAGCTGGTCAACGAAAGCAGCGTGGGCGGCTACCTCAATTACATGCAAGGCGTGATCCGCAATGGCATTTTTGTGACCGCACCCGACCAGCCCAACAGTGGCAGCAACGCCAACAACGGCTACGACATCAAGGCCACCTACGCCAACGAACTGGCCATCGTGGCCGATGCCGATGCCCTGGTCGCACGCATCAACCTGCTGATGTGTGCAGGCCAGCTCTCGGCGGCCACGGTCAAGCTCATCTCCGATGCGCTGAAGGCCACGGCCGTCACCGCGACCAGCCCGGACAGCGCCAAGCTGGACCGCGTGGCGGCCGCCGTCTTCCTGGTGATGGCCTCGGCCGAGTACCTCATTCAAAAGTAAGCCCCGTCCGCTCCGCCGACAGAACCCAAGAAGCCCAGCCATGCACTTGCTTCAACCCGAACTCCACACGCGCCGCGCCTTCCTGCGCCGCTCCACCCAACTGGGCCTGGCGGGCACCGCCCTGCCCTTTGCCCTGAACCTGGCCGCCATGGGCGAGGCTGCTGCCTTCACCGCCACCGACTACAAGGCCCTGGTCTGCGTCTTCCTGTATGGCGGCAACGACTACGCCAATAGCGTGGTCACCTACGACGACGACAGCTACAACCGCTACAACACCATCCGGGGTGGCGGCTCGGGCCAGACAGCGGGGGGCATCGCGCTGGCCAAGGCCGACCTCACCCCCACGCTGCTCGCACCCACCACCGCCCTGCCCGGAGGCCGCCAGTACGCGCTGCACCCGGCCATGACGGGGCTCGCAGGCCTGTTCAACAGTGGCAAGGCTGCCGTGCAACTGAATGTGGGCCCACTGGTCGTCCCCCTGACCCGCACCCAGTACAACAGCGCCAATCGCACCACCTACCCCATCCCGCCCAAGCTGTTTTCCCACAACGACCAGCAATCGGTGTGGCAGTCGTCGTCGCCCGAAGGCTCCACCGTGGGCTGGGGCGGCAACATCGGCGACCTGGCGCTGTCGTCCAATGGCAACTCGCTGTTCACCTGCATCTCTGTCACGGGCAATGCAGTGTTTCTGTCGGGCGACTCGGCCCTGCAATACCAGGTCAGCACCAACGGCGCCGTGGCCATCAATGGCGTGAAAAACAACGTCTACGGCTCCTCGGCTGTGCGCACTGCCCTCACTTCGCTCATCCAGCGAGGCAGCACGCAGACGCTGGAAAACGAGTACACCCGGGTCACCACCCGCGCCGTCACGGCCGAAAGCCAGATCACCAGCGGCCTGTCCGCCGTCACGCTGGCCACCCCCTTCCCCAGCAACAACTCGCTGGCCAACCAGATGAAGATGGTGGCGCGCCTCATCGGGGCGCGCTCGGCGCTGGGCAGCAAGCGCCAGGTGTTCATGGTGTCGCTGGGCGGCTTCGACCTGCACGACAACCTGATCTCGCAGCAACCCGTGCTCATGCAGCGCGTGAGCGAGGCCATGACCGCGTTCTACAACGCCACCGTCGAGCTGGGCGTGGCCGACAAGGTCACCGCGTTCACGGCCTCGGACTTCGGCCGCACGCTCAGCTCCAACGGCGACGGATCGGACCACGGCTGGGGTGGCCACCACCTCATGGTGGGCGGCGCCGTCAAGGGCAAAGCGTTCTACGGCAAGGCGCCCCCGGTGAGCATCACCAACAACACGGGCGACCCCAACGACCAGTGGCATGTGGGCCAGGGCCGCCTGCTGCCCAGCACCTCGGTGGACCAGTACGCCGCCACCCTGGCCAGCTGGTTTGGCGTGAGCAACAGCGAACTCGCGGGCGTGCTGCCCAACCTGAGCCACTTTGGCGGGGCCGACTACCCCACCAACCTGGGCTTCATGGCCTGAATGGCCTGACCACAGGGCACGCAGCAGCGTGCCCTGCCTCCCCACCGCCCCGAACCCCACCTCTGCGGCGGAGCAGGCGCGGCAGCCCCAATAATGGCAGCATGACAACGCCCTCCGCCCCCAGCGAACACACCCCGCAACGCCCCCGCATCGTCATCATCGGCTGCGGCTTTGGCGGCCTCGAAGCGGCCCGGGCACTGCAGGGTGCGGCGGTGGACGTGACCCTGGTGGACAAGACCAACCACCACCTTTTCCAGCCCCTGCTCTACCAGGTGGCCACGGCCGGGCTGTCGGCCCCGGCGATTGCGGCGCCCATCCGCCACCTGTTTCGCCGCCAGTCCAATGTGACCACCTTGCTGGGCGAGGTCACATGCATCGATGTGGCCCGGCGCGACGTGTACCTCACCGACGGAAGCCACCTCCCCTACGACCACCTCATCGTCGCCGCAGGCGCCACCCACAGCTACTTCGGCCGCGACGACTGGGCGGCCTATGCCCCCGGCCTCAAGACCCTGGACGACGCGTTCGAGATCCGCCGCCGCGTGCTGCTGGCCTTCGAAGCCGCCGAGAAAGAGCCCGACCCGGCGCGCCGCGCCGACTGGCTCAACTTTGTGGTCGTGGGCGCAGGCCCCACGGGCGTGGAGATGGCGGGCACCTTGGCCGAGATCGCGCGCCACACGCTGCCCGGCGAGTTCCGCCACATCGATCCGGCCAGCGCAAAAATCATCCTGCTCGAAGGCAGCGCCCGTGTGCTGCAGGCCATGCCCGAGGCTCTGAGCCAGCGCGCCAAGGAACAGCTCGAGAAACTGGGCGTGGACGTTCGCCTGAACGCCCGCGTCACGGCCATCGACGCGCAGGGTTTGAGGGTCGAATCGGCCTCTCCCGCTCAATCATCAAGCCCCAATAGCTATCAAATAAATAGCAAATGCATCGTCTGGGCCGCGGGTGTGGCCGCCTCCCCCTTGGGCCGCCACCTGGCCGAGGCCACCGACGCCACCACCGACCGCGCAGGCCGCGTGGTGGTTGAGCCCGATCTGGCCCTGCCCGGCCACCCCGAGATCAGCGTGATCGGCGACCTGGCTGCTGCCAAAAGCCACAGGCCCGGCCACGAACCCACCCCCGTGCCCGGCGTGTCGCCCGGCGCCAAGCAGATGGGCCGCGCAACGGCCGCCAACATCCTGCGCCGACTGGCCGGGCAGCCCACCCAGCCGTTTCGTTACCGCGACTACGGCAACCTGGCCACCATCGGCCGCAACTCGGCCGTGGTGGACCTCACCTCGCCCGCCGGGCCGGTGCGGTTTTCAGGCTACTTTGCCTGGCTGTTCTGGCTGTTTGCGCACGTGTATTTCCTCATCGGCTTTCGCAACCGCCTGGTGGTGCTGCTAGACTGGGCCTGGGCGTACTGGAGCTTTGCGCGCTATGCACGGGTGGTGACGGAGATCGAGGGGGGACCGCACCAGCCTCCCGCCCCCTCTTCGGCAAAGCCGCCCGGCTGAGCCCCCGACCTACCGCCCCACCTGCTCCACCCACTCCGCCAGCTCCTGCGCCACACGGCCCGAGGCCTCGGCCAGTGCCGCCACACCACCCGCCGCATCCGCAGAGCGTGCGGGCTGCTGGGCGATGAACACGCGCTGGCCGCGCAGGGATTCGCCTGCCGGGGTCAGTTCGACCACGGTGGCGCGCAGGCGCACCACGCCGCTGCTCTCGGTGGGGCGGGTGAACAGGTGGCTGAATTCCTCCAGCTCCACGCGCAGCACCAGCGGCAGCTTGCCGCCCTGGGCCGGGTCGCGGGCCTGGGCGGCGCCGTCGTCGGCTTTCAGGATGGCGCGGCGCTGGCCCAGCTGTTCGCGCAGGCGCTGCTGCACCAGCTGGGCGGGCGGCTGGCTCCAGCGGGCCTGGCTGTAGGGGCGCAGCTGCTGGCCGTCGGCATAGGCCAGGCGGTAGAGCACGGCGTTGCTGCCCTCGGGCAGGCCGGTGGCCTCCACGTCGGCCAGGGCCAGCGGCGGCAAGGGCGCACGGCGGTCGGTGGGCGCCGGGGCCACGGCGCCGGGGCCAAAGTCGTACAGCGCCGGGCGCGCGGGTGGGGCGGGCAGGGCCGAGCAGCCCGCCAGAATCAAGCAAAAAATGCCGCTTGCGCTTGCTGCATATGACCGTTTAGCTATTTTTTTCATAGTACCCATCCATTTCTCAGTGACCCATGCCACGCCTGCCTAGCCGTCATCGCGCGCAACGGGCGCGGCACATCCCAGTGCACCCGTGGAACTGGCTTCGCCAGGCCACCGGGTGCGTCCCCCTCCCGAAGGAAAGGGGCTGAGGGCCGCGGCTCCAAGCCTGCCTGCGCAGGCTTGGACGGCCCCGAAGGGCTGCCTCCTCTGGTGGCTGCACGGAGGCGCCGCAGGCGACCCAGGGGGTGCTTCATCTCAAGGCGCAAACCCGGCCTCGCCCGGGCCGGGCGGGACACGGCCCGAGCCGTAGATGAACAGCTGCGGGTTGTCAGTGATGCCCCCGGCCGCGCGCCCCAGCTGGCGGGCGGCGCGCGAGGTGTCGTCGGCGGCTCGGTTCACGCGGGGCAGCGTGGTGTTGCTGAACTGGTCGGCCGCGCGGGCCAGTGACTGAGTACCGAGGGTGATCTGGTCAATGGCGCCGCCTTCGGCGTTGAGGCGCTGGGTGGTCTTGCCCAGATCTGCCGCCAGGGCCGACACCCCGGCGCCCGCCTGCTGCAGTGACTGCAGGGTCTGGCGCGCTTCGCTGGCCAGAGGCGGCAGCGCGGCCAGGGCCGGGTCCAGGCGCTGGGTCACAGTGACATCCAGCCGCTGAGTCAGGGTGTTGACGCTGCCCGCAGCCTGGCCAATGTTCGACAGCGCCTCCGTGAGTTTTTGCTGGTTGCCATCACCCAGCAGCTGGTTGATGCGGCGCGTGGCCTCTTCCACCTGGGTGAGGATGGCGGGGGCCTGCTCGGCCAGCTTGCCAAAGGGCGAGGGCTTGAGTGGCAGGCGCGGCAGGCCGCTGGGGCCAGGGGGCAGTTCGGGGTAGGGCTTTTCGGCGTCGTCGAGCAGGACATGGGCCAGCCCCGTGACGCCCTGGTAGCCCAGCACCGCAAAGGTGGTGGGGCTGATGGGCGCCTGCTCGTTCACGGCGATGCGGATCAGCACATTGCCGGTGACCTGCGGGTCAAAGCCGATGCGGGTGACCTTGCCCACGGCCACGCCTTTGTAGCGCACGGCGGCCTGGGGCTGCAGGCCGCTCACGCCGTCGCGGGTGGAGAGTTCGTACAGCTCGTAGTTGGCGTTGTCGCGGGTGAGCCAGACGGCCAGGCCCGCCAGCATGGCGGCCACCACCAGCACAAAGATGCCTGCAGCGAGGGCGTGGGATTTGTTTTCCATCAGCGGGGGTCCTTTGCGGGCGTGGGCGCGACGGCGGGCTCCACGGGTTGCACCGGGGCCATGGCACGCTGGCCACGTTCGCCCAGGAAGAAATGTTCGATGAACGGGTGCCTGAAATGCGCCACCTCGTGGGGCGGGCCGGTGACGATGACCTTTTTATCGGCCAGCACGGCCACGCGGGTGCTGAGCGCAAACAGCGTATCCAGGTCGTGCGTGACCATCACCACCGTCAGCCCCAATGCCGCGCGCAGCTCGCGCAGCAGGGCACAGAAATCGTCGGAGCTGCTCGGGTCGAGCCCCGCCGTGGGCTCGTCGAGCAACAGCAGCGGCGGGTCCATGATGAGCGCGCGCGCCAGCGACACGCGCTTGACCATGCCGCCCGACAGGTCGGCCGGCATGCGCGTGGCGTGCTCGGGCTTGAGGCCGACCATCTGCAGCTTGACCAGGGCGGCATCGCGCACCAGCTCATCGGGCAAGGTGCCCTGCTCGCGCAGCGCAAAGGCCACGTTGTCGAGCACGTTGAAGGCAGAGAACAGCGCGCCATGCTGGAACAGCATGCCCACCCGGCTGGCCGCGCCCTCGCGCCCCATCTCCGACGCGGGGCGGCCCAGCACCGTGACGCTGCCGCGCGCAGGCCGGGCCAGGCCCAGGATCTGGCGCAGCAGCACCGTCTTGCCCGTGCCCGAGCCCCCCACCAGCGACAGCATCTCTCCACGCTGCACGCTGAAGTTCAGGTCCTGGTGCACGGTGAAGGTTTCGCTGCCCTTGCCAAACTGCGACCACAGGCCACGCACGTCCACAATGGGCGGCTCGTGCGCGGCGACGGGGATGTGCTCGGGAAGCGCGGTACGGGCCGTCATCATCAGATACCAATGTTTTTGAAGGCGACCGCAAACAGTGCGTCCACGATGATCACCATGGTGATGGACGACACCACCGAGGCCGTCGTGCCCTCGCCCAGGCTTTGTGTATTGGGCTTGACGCGCAGGCCCCAGTGGCAGCCGATGAGGGCGATGAACGCCCCAAACACCACCGACTTGGCCATGGCCAGCCCGAGGTTGCCGATCTTCACTGCGGCAGGCAGCGCCTGCACAAAGTACGCGGGCGAGATGTCCATGGCCAGGTCGGCCGCGAGCATCCCCCCGGCCAGCGCGGCCAGCGTGGTCCACACGCTGATGAGCGGCATGGCCAGCGCCAGCGCCAGCGTGCGTGGCATCACCAGCCGGAAACCATGCGGGATGCCCATCACGCGCATGGCGTCCAGCTCTTCGGTCACGCGCATCACGCCGATCTGCGCCGTGATGGCCGAGCCCGAACGCCCTGCCACCAGGATGGCAGCGAGCATCGGGCCCAGCTCGCGGATCAGGGAAATGCCCAGGATGTTGACGATGAAGGACTCGGCGCCAAACTGCCGCAGCTGCAGGCTCATGAGGTAGGCCAGCACCACACCGATCAAAAAACCCACCAGCGCCGTGATGGGCAGCGCCGTGGCGCCCATGCGGTACAGGTGGCCGGACACATCGCGCCACGGCCCCTTGCGCGGGGCGCGCGCCAGGCGCACGAGGTCCAGCACCAGCTGGCCCACCATCTCCAGCAGGTGGCGGGCATGGTCAACGCCATGCAGCACCAGCACGCCCAGGTGGTCAATCTGGTCGCCCAGGCGCCAGGGCTCGGGCGGGGGGGCCATGCAGGTGAACTGCGCCACGCGCGACAGCATGGTGCGCTGGCCCTCGGTGCAGGCCAGCTGCGCGGGCCAGGCATGCTGCCAGTGGTTCCACAGCAGCTGCGCGCCCACATGGTCCAGCCACTGCAGCTCCCGCAAGTCCCAGCCCAGGGCAGGCTCTGCCGGGCAGCCGCGCAACTGCTCGGACACGGCCTCCCACTGCGACTCGGAACCCAGCTCGGCCGCGCCCCAGCGCCCGCGCAGCTGCGCACATGGCCCCTGGGGCGTCTCGGTGCGAACAATGCGGGGGGTGTGGTCGGTCATGGGCCGGGCTGCGCAAGCAGCCAGAGGTAGGTGACAGTCAAGAAGCAGCAAGGAAGAGGGTGCATGGTAGCGGACCCCACCCTGCCCGCCCCACCGGGCAAGCGGGCGCCAAGCACAGGCCAGCCCCGATGGCATGTAATTATTATCAAAACAGGGCCCAGCGCGCTACCAGCAAACCCCAACAGCTACCAAATATGTAGCAACCCGCACACACCCTATCGACAGGGCTTGGGCGATCCGCACAATGGCCCACCGTTACAACCCCCTCATTGCCCGCCCCTTCACCCATGAGCGACACCACGTTTGACACCATCATCATCGGCGGGGGCACGGCCGGTGCCCTGCTCGCCAACCGCCTGAGCGCCGACGGCCGCCACCGCGTGCTGCTGATCGAGGCGGGCCGCAAGGACGACTACCACTGGATCCACATCCCCGTGGGCTACCTGTACTGCATCGGCAACCCGCGCACCGACTGGCTCTACAACACCGAACCCGACGCGGGCCTGAACGGCCGCACCCTGCGCTACCCGCGCGGCAAGACGCTGGGCGGCTGCAGCAGCATCAACGGCATGATCTACATGCGCGGCCAGGCGCGCGACTACGACCAGTGGGCCGAGCTGACCGGCGACGCCAGCTGGCGCTGGGACAACGCCCTGCCCTACTTCCGCCGCCACGAAGACCACTGGCGCCTGGACCAGCCCGGGGGTGTGAACGAAAATTTCAAACGCCTGCACGGCAACAAGGCCACCGGCAGCACCGGCGAGTGGCGGGTGGAAAAACAGCGCCTGCGCTGGGACGTGCTCGACGCCTTTGCCCACGCCGCGCAGCAGGCCGGCATCCCCGCCACCGACGACTTCAACAGCGGCAGCAACGAAGGCGTGGGCTACTTCGAGGTCAACCAGAAGAGCGGCTGGCGCTGGAACACCGCCAAGGCCTTTTTGCGGCCCACCTGCTATGGCCGCCCCAACTTCGAGATGTGGACCAGTGCACAGGCCTCCAAGCTCATACTCGAAACCCAGCCCGACGGCAGCCAGCGCTGCACCGGTGTGCTGGTGTGGGACGGCCAGGAGATGGTCACCGCCCGCGCCACGGGCGAGGTGATCCTGAGCGCGGGCGCGGTCAACTCGCCCCAGCTGCTGCAGCTGTCGGGCATCGGACCCGCCGCATTGCTGCGCCAGCACGGCGTGGAGGTGAAGGTGGACTTGCCCGGTGTGGGCGCCAACCTGCAGGACCACCTGCAGATCCGTGCGGTGTTCAAGGTGCAGGGCGTGCAGACGCTCAACACCATGGCCAACTCGCTGGTGGGCAAGGCCAAGATCGGGCTCGAATACGCCCTCAAGCGCAGCGGGCCCATGAGCATGGCGCCCTCGCAGCTGGGCGCGTTCACCCGCAGCAGCCCTGATCAGCCCTATCCCAACATCGAATACCACGTGCAGCCGCTGTCGCTGGATGCGTTTGGCGAGCCGCTGCACAGCTTCCCGGCCTTCACGGCCAGCGTGTGCAACCTCAACCCCACCAGCCGGGGCACGGTGAACATCAAGAGCGCCGACTTCAAGGCCGCCCCCGCCATTGCGCCCAACTACCTCAGCACGCCCGAAGACCGCCAGGTGGCGGCCGACAGCTTGCGTGTGACGCGCCGCATCGTGGCCCAGCCCGCGCTGGCCAAGTACCAGCCGCAAGAGTGGAAGCCCGGCGTGCAGTTTGAAAGCGACGAAGACCTGGCACGCCTGGCGGGCGACATTGCCACCACCATCTTCCACCCCGTCGGCACCACCAAGATGGGCCGCGACGGCGACCCGATGGCCGTGCTGGATGCGCAACTGCGCGTGCGCGATGGGCGCGGCGGCGTGGTGGCCGGCCTGCGCGTGGTGGATGCAGGCGCCATGCCCACCATCACCAGCGGCAACACCAACTCGCCCACGCTGATGATGGCGGAGAAGGCGGCGGAGTGGCTCATCGCGGCGCGGAGAGCATGACGCTCAAGGAGTCCTGCCAGCCCGGTCAGCGGATACCACCCACGTAGCGCGGCACTTCGGGCGGCGGTGGGGCCGGCAGAGGTGGTGGTGCCATGCGCTGGCGCACCGCCTGTGTGGCCACGTCCAGCAAAGGCGTGCGCGCCGTGGGCGCCGGCGCCTGGTGCACGGCATGATCGAGCCGGTCGGCCCACTCGGCGAGTTCGGGCGCGTTGTCCTCCTGCGCACGCAGACGCGCGAAGCGCACGATCTCCAGCGCGTACTCGGCGTTCGCCGCCATCCATTCGGTGTCGGTCACGCGCCCGGTCTTGCGGCGCAGCAGCACGTGCAGATGGGCGGCAATGGCAAGCTTGTCGGGATCGGGCATGTTCGGCTCCTTACGGCATTTCAGTCATCCAGGGCGCGGTGGTCAGTTCCCTAAGTGTTCGCGGTGCTGGGCGATGTCGAGCCCGGTCTGCTCGCTCTGTTCGTCCACCCGCAGGCCCATCGCAAAGTTGACCAGCCACAGCAGCGCGGCCGTCACCACCAGGCTGTAGGCCATCACGGCGCCCACGCCGATGGCCTGGGTGAGCAGGCTGCCCGGCACACCACCCACCGTGCGGCTGGCGAGCACACCCGTGAGCAGCGAGCCCACGATGCCGCCAATGCCATGCACGCCAAACACGTCGAGCGAGTCGTCCACCCGCAGCAGCCGCTTGAGCCCCGTGGCGCCCCAGTAGCAGGCCAGCCCGGCCACGAGGCCAATCACGACGGCCGAGCGCAGCGTGACAAAACCGGCGGCGGGTGTGATGGCCACCAGCCCCGCCACCAGGCCAGAGCACAGCCCCAGCAGCGACGGGCGTCCACGCACCACCCACTCACCCAGCATCCACGCCAGCGCTCCAGCCGCTGCGGCCAGGTGCGTCACCGCCATGGCCAGCCCGGCGCGGCCGTCGGCCGCCACGGCCGAGCCCGCATTGAACCCAAACCAGCCCACCCACAACAGGCCCGCGCCCGCCATGGTGAGCCCCAGGCTGTAGGGCTCGAAGGGCTCACGGCCGTAGCCTGTGCGGCGGCCCAGGAACCACGCACACACCAGCCCGGCCACGCCCGCGTTCACGTGCACCACCGAGCCGCCCGCGAAGTCGAGCGCGCCCATCTGCGCCAGCCAGCCACCGGGCTCCCACACCCAGTGCGCCACCGGGGCGTAGACCACCAGGGTCCACAGGCCGATGAAAACCAGCATGGCCGAAAACCGCATGCGCTCCACCAGCGCCCCCACCAGCAGCGCGGCAGTGATGATGGCAAACGTGAGCTGAAACATGGCGTACACCGACTCAGGGATGTGGGGCGCCACATGGCTCACGGCAAGCTTGCCGCCCGCCAGGTCAAAGTCCAGCCCTGCAAAGCCCGCGCGTTCCCAGCCCCCCAGCCAGGCATTGCCGGGCGTGAAGGCGAGGGAGTACCCCGCCGCAAACCACAGCAGGCTGACCAGTGCCGCAATCGCCACCACGCTGGCCATGGTGTTGAGCACGTTCTTCTTGCGCACCATGCCTGCGTAGAACAGCGCAATGCCCGGCAGAGTCATGAGGAGCACCAGCGCGGTGGAGGTCATCATCCAGCCGGTGTGGGCGGCATTCACGGTGTCCTGCGCGACCAGGGATGGCCGCGTAAGCGCCACTACTGCCGCTGCCGGGGCCGCGCCACCGGCAACCGCCTCAGGCGGGCTCTGCGCCAGCGCGCTGGCATACAGCCCCAGGCACAACCCAACTACCGCCACGAACCGGTGCAAGACTCCCCGCATGAAGGCTCCCTTTCGCAATTTGTTACAGCGCGTTGCACGAGCCATGCCAACCGATGCCGCCCGATTCCGGACCACAGCCCGGCCGCACGCCCAACAAAGGGGGGCGGGAAACCCCCAATGCACCAGCAGGGTGCAGCCGTTACAGTCACGGCACTCGAAAGCGCGCTTCGGTGTGCCAAGCGAGGGGCCCGAGGAGACACACTTTCTACCAACAACCAAATTCAAAGCACCCAACGAGGTGCAACACTTTCCAGGCGCTGGCGATCCCAGCGCCTTTTTCTTGCCCGCCCGAAAAGTGATCTGGGTGCCCCGCACGTCCGCTCAGTCCTGAATTGATAGCACTCCAGGTGGGAAAATAGAGCCATGGAATGGATTCTGATGACCCTGGCCTCGCTGCTCGCAGGCTTTGTGGATGCGATCGTGGGGGGTGGTGGCCTGGTGATGGTGCCCGCGCTGTTTGCAGCGTTTCCTGGGGCGCCACCGGCCACCCTGCTGGGCACCAACAAGGCGGCGTCGGTGTGGGGCACGGCCATGGCCACCTGGCAGTACAGCCGCCGGGTGCAGATCCGCTGGCAGGCCATGCTGCCCGCAGCGGCGGCCGGTTTTGTAGGGTCGTTTGCGGGCGCCTGGGCCGTCACGGTGATCTCGGCCGACTTCCTGCGCAAGCTGCTGCCCCTGGTGCTGCTGGCCGTGCTGGTCTACACCCTGGCCAAAAAGGAACTGGGGCGGCACCACACCCCGCGTTTTGCCGGTCGCACCGAGGTGCTGGTGGCGGGCCTGATCGGCGTGCTCATCGGGTTTTATGACGGCTTCTTCGGCCCGGGCACCGGCAGCTTCTTCGTGTTCCTGTTCGTGCGGCTGCTGGGCTACGACTTCCTGAACGCCTCGGCCTCGGCCAAGCTGCTCAACTGCGCCACCAACATCGCCGCCATCGTGCTGTTTGCGGCGAAGGGCCACGTGTGGTGGCACTTTGCCGTGACGCTGGCCGCGGCCAACGTGGTGGGCAGCCTGCTGGGCACACACATGGCGCTCAAGCATGGCACGGGCTTTGTGCGCGGCATCTTCATCCTGGTGGTGAGCACGCTGATCCTGAAGACGGGCTACGACGCGTTCTTGCGCTGACACCGGGCCCGAAAACTGCTCCTGAAAGTTTGGGAGCCCCGTCTAAACCTGTTGTGAATAGGCACACAAGCGCCCGCTGGGGGTTGTCCGCAGTGTCAAGGAAAAAATTCGCATCTTTATAATCGTGTCCATTTGATGACGGCAGGCTTCGCCATTGGCGATGACCCTGCTCTTGTTCCCCGAGCCTCCGGCCTGCTTACCCGCATGCCGGATTTTTTGTACCTGAAATACCCCGTACAGGACCCATCCCATGAAATTGTTCAAGGCTGTCGCCACCGCCCTCGCGCTTTGCGCCGCATTCGCCGCCCAGGCCCGGACACTGGACGAGGTGAAGAAGGACGGCAAGATCCTCATCGCCACCGAAGGGCAGTTCGCCCCGTTCAATTTCTTCAACGGCACCACGCTGACCGGCTTTGAAGTGGAAGTGGCCGAACTCGTGGCCAAGAAGATGGGCCTGACCATCCAGTGGAAGACGCTGGGCTTCGACGCCCTGCTGACCGGCCTGCGCCAGGACCGCTGGGACTTGGTGATCGCCTCGCACGGCATCACCGAAGAGCGCGCCAAGGCCGTGACCTTCACCGAGCCCCACTACTGCTCGGGCGGCATGATCATCGCCATGGACCCCGCCATCAAGGGCGCCAAGGACCTGGCCGGCAAGATCGTGGCCGTGCAGACCGGCACCAGCTACCTCGAGAACGTGCAGAAGGTCTCGTCCATCAAGGAAATGAAGAACTTCCCCACCGACGTGGACGCCCGCAGCGCCCTGAACTCGCGCCGCGTGGACGCCTGGGTGACCGACCGCTTTGTGGCCAAGGCCGTGGCCGAGAAGAACCCCGGCGCGGGCTTCAAGCTGGGCGACATGCTGTTCATCGAACGCATCGCCGCCGCCGTGGCCAAGGGCAACAGCTCGCTGGCCGCTGGCTGGAACAAGGCCCTGGCCGAAGTCATGGCCGATGGCAGCTACGCCGCACTGTCCAAGAAATATTTCAACGAAGACGTGCGCTGCCAGTAAGCGGCACGCCCGGGATATTTCTTCATGCTCACTGCCTTTTGGCCGCAGCGCTGGTCCCGCCAGCAGCGCAGCAACGCCACGCTGGTCTCCGCCGTCATCCTGATGGTGCTGGCGCTGGCGCTGCTGGGCCAGCTGCTCTCCTTCCTGCCCGAGCCCATTGGCTCCAACGCCCAGGCTTTTTCTGACGGCGCGCGCACCACGCTGTGGCTCACGCTGATCAGCGGCAGCGTCGGCCTGGTGCTGGGCACCGGCGCGGCCCTGGCCCGCACCGCACGCTGGGCGGTGGTGCGCTGGGCAGCCAGCTTCTACATCTGGGTCATCCGGGGCACGCCCCTCCTGGTGCAGATCCTGTTTGTGTACTTCGCGCTGCCGGTGCTGGTGCCGGGTCTGAATTTGCCCGACTTTGCCGCCGCCGTGCTGGCCCTGGGCCTGAACGTGGGCGCCTACAACGCCGAGGCCATCCGCGCCGGGCTGCTGGCCGTGCCGCGTGGCCAGACTGAGGCCGCCAAGGCCCTGGGCCTCGGGCGCATGCATGTCTTTTTTGACGTGGTGTTCCCCCAGGCGTTCAAGATCTCGCTGCCGCCGCTGGTGAGCAACTTTGTGGCGCTGCTCAAGGACTCGTCGCTGGCCTACGCGATTGGCGTGGTGGAGCTGACCAACGTGGGCAACCGCATCCAGTCGGCCACCTTCCAGCCCATTGCCACGCTCTCCACCGTGGCCATCACCTACCTGCTGCTGACCACGCTGGTCACGCAGATCTCGAACGCGGTGGAATACCGCTTCGACGTGGAAGGCCGCAACAAATGATGACGGGCCAAGCCACTCCTTTCATCGTCGTGGACCGGGTCTGCAAGTCGTTCGGCGCCCACCAGGTGCTCAAGGACGTCTCGACCACCTTCAACACCGGCGAAGTGACCGTGATCATCGGCGCCTCGGGCTCGGGCAAGAGCACCTTGCTGCGCGCCATCAACCGGCTGGAGCCCCACGACAGCGGCACCATCACCATCGGCGGCGAGCCGGTGGGCGACGACCATCACCTGCTGCAAAAGCAGCGCAGCGAGGTCGGCATGGTGTTCCAGCAGTTCAACCTGTTCGGCCACATGAGCGTGCTGGACAACGTGACCCTGGCGCCGCGCCGCATCCGCCACACGCAGCGCGCACAGGCCAACGAGCAGGCCATGGCGCTGCTGCGCCGCGTGGGCATGCAGGACCACGCCCACAAGTACCCCTGGCAGCTCTCGGGCGGCCAGCAGCAGCGGGTTGCCATTGCACGCGCGCTGGCCATGGCGCCCAAGGTGATGCTGTTTGACGAACCCACCTCGGCCCTGGACCCCGAAATGGTGCAGGAGGTGCTGGACGTGATGCGCGAGCTGGCCCGCGGCGGCATGACCATGATCGTGGTGACGCACGAAATGGGTTTTGCGCGCGAGGTGTCCGACCGCGTGATGTTCTTCGACCAAGGCCGCATCGCGCACGACGCCCCCCCTGCCGAGTTCTTCAACAACCCCGCCAACGACCGCATCCGCGCCTTCATCGGCCGCATGGGGGCCTGAGATCCAGGTCCATGCGCACCGAATAACAAAAGCCAACAACCCCTACCGGAGTGACCATGAAACTGAACCACACGTTCCTCGCCCTGATGGCCGCCGGCCTGTGCAGCCTGCCACCCGCAGCCTTTGCCCAGACCGCCAAGGATTTCGAAGACATGCGCAATGAGCTGAAGGCCCTGCGCGCCGAGCTGAACGCGCTCAAGGCCCAGGCACCGGTTGCAGCGCCCGCCGCGTCGGCATCGGGCTGGAACGACCGCATCGAAGCGGTGGAACTCAAGCAGAAGGACGCTGTGGTGCTGGGCGACATCCCTGGCAGCTTCCGCCTGCCGGGCAGCGAAACCTCGATCCGCATCTATGGCTTTGCCGAAGCCAACATGGTCAAGGACTTCAAGGGCACCGCCCCGGGCGACACCTTCACCAACCTGATGGAGCAGCCCCTGGGCAGCTCCAAGAGCGGCAAGACCAGCCTGACCGCGCAGACCTCGCGCTTTGGTTTCGAGACCTCCACGCCCACCGCCGTGGGCACCTTCAACACCAAGATCGAAGCCGACTTTTATGCCTACTGCGGCGCCGAGTGCAACCGCAACCGCCTGCGCCTGCGCCATGCCTACGGCGAATACGCGGGCTGGCTGATCGGCCAGACCTGGTCCACCTTCATGGACACGGACAACCTGCCTGAGACCGTGGACTTCAACGGCCCGCCCGGCGCCACGTTCCGCCGCCCCACGCAGATCCGCTACACCTACAACAACCCCAGCTCGGCCAAGTTCCAGTTCGCCGTGGAAGAGCCCACCGACGGCGCACGCAGCCCCAACCTGGTGGCCCGCGTGGACAAGGCCTATGACTGGGGCAACGTGAACGCCCGCCTGCTGTCGCACGAGCAACGCGTCTCGGGCGTGTCCAAGCGCGGCACCGGCTTTGGCCTGGGCGCGGGCTACAAGATCACCGGCACCACCACACTGATGGCGCAGTACACGCGCCTGGACGGTGATGGCGACGGCGCCTACCTGGTGGGCACCAACTACCCGGTGCTGGACGGCGGCACGGTGCGCCTGGACAAGTCGCACGGCCTGGTGCTGGGCCTGTCCAACGTGTTCAGCGAAAAGCTGCGCGGCACCGTATCGCTGGGCCTGGTTCGCTCGCGCAACCACCTGGGCGACGCCTACGTGAACGCCTATGGCGCCGAAGGCAACCACAAACTCTACCAATGGCATGCCGGCATGTACTACCTGCCGATCAAGAACGTGGAACTGGGCGGCGAGTTGATCGGTGGCCGCCGCACCACGTTCGACGGCCAGCAGGGCGACATGCTGCGCCTGAATCTGCAGGCCCGTTATCTCTTCAACTAAGCCTTCGCCCCGTTGAAGCAGGCTGGCCGGGCAACCGGCCAGCCTTTTTTGTTTACTGCATTGCCTCTTTGCCTGTCGATGAAACCCGAACGTTTTGGCCTGATGGCCCTGCTGGCCGTGACCGTGGTGTGGGGCACCACCTTCCCGGCCATGAAGCTGCTGTCCACCCAGCTTGATGCGCTGCAGATCATCTGGCTGCGGTTTGTGATTGCGCTGGCGGTGCTGGCGCCACTGTGGTGGGGCATGTGGCGCCATGAGCGCCTGTGGGGCTGCGCCCTGGGCGCGCTGCTGTTCCTGGCGTTCTGGCTGCAGATCGAGGGGCTGGCGCGCACCAGCAGCAACCGCAACGCGTTTGTGACAGGCCTCAACGTGCTGGTGGTGCCGCTGATTGCCATGGCCGCCATGGGCCGCCGCTACGGCTGGCGGTTGTGGGCGGCCTGCGGGATGGCCCTGCTGGGCATGACCCTGATGTTCCACGAGAACGAGCCCTGGAACCTGGGCGACACGCTGACGCTGGCCAGCACCGTGTTCTATGCGCTCTACATCCTGGCGCTGGAGGAATGCGCGCGCCGCACGGTCGCGCGCCCCCTGCGCGCCACGCGCATGGCGGCGGCGCAGGCCCTGGTGATGGCGGTGGCATCCACCCTGCTGCTGCTGGGCCGCGACGGGGGCATGGGCTGGCTGCCGGCCACCGCCCACCTGCCCACCGATGCCTGGGTGGCGCTGCTCTACCTGGGCCTGCTGGCCAGTGTGGTGGTGGTCACGCTGCAGGCCTGGGGCCAGCAGCGCGTGGACGCCATGCGCAGCGCCATCGTGTTCGGGCTGGAGCCGGTGTTTGCCGCACTCACGGCCTGGGCGCTGCTGGGCGAGCGGCTGGGCTGGGCGGGCCTGGCGGGCGCGGCGCTGATCGTGGCGGCGCTGGTGTTCAGCCAGATCCCGCCGTCGGCACGGGCACAGCCCGCTTGATCCGGAGTTTCAAGGAAAAACAGGCTTTTCCGCGCGACCATTATGCCTTTGCAGCTATCTAAATGATAGCAATATCACCGCTTACAGTACGGACACATGCCCCATGCGGCGCGGGGCGCGGCGCTATACCTGCGTGACCAGCCCCACCATCTTCACCACCTCCAGGTCGCGCCCCTTGACCGAGGCCAGCTCGGCGCGCAGGCGGTCGTTGTTCCAGCGTGCATCGGGGGCGCCGCTGAGGAACCAGTCCGAGCCGTTGTCGGCCAGGAACATGCCGTAGGTCTTGAGCGCCGCCAGGATGGCCTGGGCCTCGGCGCTGAAGCTGGCGGGAACGGCGTAGGCCGCCTTCAGGCGCACGCGCATGCCCATGGGCGGCAGGTTGGGGTCGGTGTTGGACGACGCATAGTGCGTGGCCGGGGGCACAAACGCGCGGCGTGTGCGCGCCGCCGTGAAGCGCAGCGCATGGCGGATGCCACCCGCGCCCTGCGATGCCTCGTCGTACCGCACCAGACCGGGAAAGATGGGCAGCCCGGCGGCGTCGGCGCTGGTCCAGCCAGGCCTGGCGGTGGGCCGCACGGCGTTGTTGTCGAGGTGGAACACGGCGCCCACATCGGCCAACCAGCGGTCGCCGCGTGCAAAGGCGCGCCCCAATTCATAGAGCCGCTGGTTGTCGCGGTCGATCACCAGCACATGGCGGTCGCCGTTCTGCCCCGGCGCACCTTCCACGGGCGCGTCGAGCGGGATGGGGAACGGGCCGGGGTCGCTTTCGTCGCCGTAAGCCTGGTACTCGATGGCCACCCGCGCCTGCTGGCCCGAGACCACCTGGTAGGGAATGCCGATGGGTGCGCCCTCCCACAGGCCGGAGCCAAAGTCGCGGTACAGGCCCTTGTCAGCACCGATGCTGGCGATGAGGCGGTCGGAGGCCGGGTCCACATCGGCGCCGCTGATGTCGGTGTTCCAGGGGTTGTCGGCCGGGAAGGGGATGGCGCCATTGAGCGCCGCACCGGGCCCCAGGCTGGCGCGCGATAGGTTGCCATAGGCCACGCTGCCGGGCGGTGGTGGGGGCAGGGGCGGCGGTGATGGGGATGGCGCCGGAGCGGGGGACGGCGCGGGAGCAGGGCTGGCCGGGGCATCGCCACCACCGCCGCCTCCACACGCCGTGAGCAACAGAACAGGAAGGGCCCCCAGGGCCCGGCGGCGTTGGCGTTGCATGGTGCTTGTCTCCGGTGCGTGGCGATCGGGCGCGGCCCCGGGCAGGGCCGGAATCTGGTTTCCGGTTATCCAGCGGGGGCGGGCGGATTCTGCCGCAGAAGCTGGGCGCGGCCTGTTAGAAGATGTTCGCGGGGTGGGCTGCGGGGGCAGACCAGCACACGCCCCCGGCCATCAAGGCAAGGGCAGGGTCACCTCGGCAGCCCGGCGGGGCTTGCCAATGGGGGCTGCGGCCTGGCCCTTCTGCACGGCGGCGATGTCTTCCTCGCTGGGGTATTCGCCTTGCAGCCAGTAGTCGAACACCCGCCGCACAATGGGCGCTGCGTGGGCGGCGCCAAAACCGGCGTTCTCCACGATCGCAGCGACGGCGATGGTCGGGTTCTCGGCCGGGGCAAACGCGGCAAACAGCGAGTGGTCGCGCTGGTGCTCTTCCAGCGCCTTGGCGTTGTACTTCACGTTCTGGCCCAGGCTCACCGCCTGCGCCGTGCCGGTCTTGCCACCGGCGGTGTAGGGCGCACCGGCGAACACGCGGGTGCCGGTGCCGCCCTTGTTCACGGCCACCATGGCGTTGCGCACGATTTCCACGTTCTTGGGCAAATAGCCCAGGTTCTCGCCGGGCGGCTGGGCGATCTCGGTGATCGCCCCCGTGACGGAGTTCTTCACCGCCTTGGCCAGGTGCGGGCGGTAGCGGGTGCCCCCGTTGGCCATCGTGGCCTGGGCCAGCGCCAGCTGCAGCATGGTGAAGTTGTTGTAGCCCTGGCCAATGCCCAGCGACACGGTTTCACCGGGGAACCAGCGCTTCATCTCGGGGCGCTTGTAGGCGTTGCGCTTCCATTCGGTGCTGGGCAGGGTGCCGCGCACTTCGCCGTTCAGGTCGATGCCGGTGGACTGGCCAAAACCCAGCGGCTTCATGAAGTCGTGGATGGCGTCCACGCCCATCTCCACCGCCAGCGAATAGAAATAGGTGTTGCTCGACTGCTGGATGGCGCGGTGCATGTCCACCCCGCCCAGCCCGCCCTCGTGGCTGCGGAAGGTGTGGCCCCCAAAGGTGTAGAACCCCGGGTCGTTGACCACCAGGCTGGGCGAACGCTTGTTCAGCTGCAGCGCGGCCAGCGCCATGAAGGGCTTGTAGGTGGAGCCGGGCGGGTAGGTGCCGCGCAGGGCGCGGTTGAGCAGCGGCTTGTCGATGGATTCGTTGAGTGCAGCCCAGTTTTCGGCATCGATGCCCTCGACGAACAGGTTGGGGTCGAAGGTGGGCTTGCTCACCAGCGCCAGGATTTCGCCGTTGCGCGGGTCGATGGCCACCAGCGCGCCCCGGCGGCTGCCATACAGCTCTTCGATGAGTTTTTGCAGCTTGACGTCGATGGACAGCATCACGCTGTCGCCCGGCGTGGCCGCGTGGCTGGACAGCTTGCGCACGGCCCGCCCGCCCGCCGAGGTTTCCATCTGCTCGAAGCCGGTCACGCCGTGCAGCGCCGCCTCGAAGCTCTGCTCCACACCCAGCTTGCCGATGTATTCCGTGCCCCGGTAGTTGGCCTCGTCCTCCGAGTCCTGGATGCGCGCCTTCTCGGTCTGGTTGATGCGGCCGATGTAGCCAATGGCATGGCTGCCCACATCGCCCAGCGGGTAGTTGCGGAACAGCCGCGCCTTGATGTCCACCCCCGGAAAGCGGTAGCGCTGGGCGGTGAAGCGCGCCACCTCCTGGTCGGTCAGGCGGGTGCGGATGGGCAGGGATTCAAAGTTGCGCGACTCGTCCATGAGCCGCTTGAAGCGCCGGCGGTCCCGCGTCTGGATGTCCACCACCTTGGACAGCGCGTCAATGGTTTCGTCGAGCACCCCGGCGCGCGAGGGCGTGATCTCCAGCGTGTAGGCCGAGTAGTTGGTGGCCAGCACCACCCCGTTGCGGTCCAGGATCAGGCCCCGGTTGGGCACGATGGGCGCGACCGCCGTGCGGTTGCTCTCGGCCTGGGCCGCGAGGTCGTCGTGGCGCACGACCTGCAGAAAAATCAGCCTCGCCACCACCAGGCAGAACGCGGCAAACACCACCAGGCCCACCACCACGGCCCGCAGGCGAAAACGCGATGCGTCGGCTTCGCTGCTGCGCAGTTCGGTCATGGCTGCGCCCCCACAGGAACGGAGCAGACGCTCGCGGCCTGTGCGACTGGCACGGCCCAGGCCAGAGGACGCCGAGCCAGGGCCGCCCCGCCGCGAGGGCGTCGTCCCCCTTCCCGCAGTGCGCAGCACTGCGAGAGAAGGGGGAAGCGGCGCAGCCGCTCAGGGGGTTGCCTCATGTTCACAACGGGCGGTTCTGGTCGCTGTCGGGCGGACGGCGCTGGGGCGCCAGCAGCACCCAGCTGGCCAGGGGCCAGAGCAGCGCCTCGATCAGCGGCGCCAGCAGGCTCCACAGGCCCGGAAAGATCCCGCCCGCCGCCATGCGCAGCAACAGCTCGATGGCATGGGCCAGCGCAAACAGCGGGAACACCTGCAGCGCCTGCGACGGCACGCTGAACCACAGCAGGCGGCGGTGGATGGCAATGGCACCAAACGACAGCACGGTGTACGACAGCGCATGCTGGCCCAGCAGCGCCGACTGGCTCACGTCCATGCACAGGCCCAGCACAAAGGCCGCGCCCATGCCAATGCGCAGCGGCTGGTGCACGCCCCAGAACACGAGCAGCACCATGAGCAGGTCGGGCGTCCAGACGATGCGGCCCAGCGGCAGCATGTTGATGGCCAGGCCCGCCACCAGGCTGAACCACATGAACACCGGGTTCACCGGCATCAGCAGGGGTTCACCACGCGGCATGATCATGGCGTGGGCCCTTTCGTGTGGATGCGGGGGATGACGCAGCGGCTCACTTGCGGCCTCCGCGCTTGTTCGACGGCACCGGGTGCGCTGGTTCGGGGCGCTGCAGTTCGTGCTCGGCCAGCGGCTTGAGCACCACCACGTGGCGCGCGCCCTGCACCTGGGCCAGGGGCGCGCAGTAGATGCGGGCAAACGCCGAGTCGGCCCGGCGCTCCACCCGCACCACCCGCGCCACGGGCAGGCCCGGGGGGTAGAGGCCGTCCACACCGCTGGTGGTCAGCAGGTCGTCTTCGCGGATGTCGGCATTGGCGGGCATGAAGCGCAGCTCCATGCCACCGCCATGCCCCGCCACGGGGTCGCCATAAGCCACACCCCGCACGCCGGTGCGGATGTTCAAAACGGGGATCGCCTGGTCGCGGTCCACCAGCAGGGTGACCTCGCTGACCAAGGGGAACACGCGCGTGACCTGGCCCAGCACCCCGGCCTCGTCCATGACCGGTGCGCCCAACTCCACGCCGCCCAACTGGCCCCGGTCCAGCACCACGCGGCGGGTGTAGGGATCGGCGGTGTCATAGATCACCTCGGCCGCCTGGGCCGGGGTCTGCAGCCGGTCGCGCAGTTCCAACAGCTTGCGCAGGCGGCCGTTTTCCAGGGCCAGCTGATCGGCCTGGTTGGCGCGCTGGCCCATCTCGGTCATCTTCTTGCGCGCGGTGTCCAGGTCCTGCTGCGCGGTCTGCAGCGACTGGAAGTAGCCAGCGCCCTGGCTGGCAAACTCCACCGGCTTGAGCATGAGCCACTGCACCGGGTAGAGCACGGTGGCCACCACCTTGCGCAGCGGGTCGGTGATGTGGAAGCGCGCATCGGCCACCATGAGGAACAGCGCCAGCGCACTGAACACGGCCAAACGCGACAGGGCCGAGGGGCCCTGTTTGAAGAAAGGGGGAGCGCTGCGCTCTAAAGTACCCAGTGGCATGTGCGGCGCATGCGGTCAATGAAGTGGTCGCGTGCCTGTGGCATGACAGGCATCCCCGGATTACTCGCTGGTAAAGATGCTGCCCAGGCGGTCCATGCGCTCCAGCGCGATGCCGCAGCCGCGCACCACGCAGGTCAGCGGGTCTTCGGCCACCAGCACGGGCAGGCCGGTTTCTTCGGCCAGCAGGCGGTCCAGGTCGCGCAGCAGCGCGCCGCCGCCGGTGAGCATCATGCCGCGATCGGCAATGTCGGCACCCAGCTCGGGAGGGGTTTGCTCCAGCGCGTTCTTCACTGCCGAGACGATCTGGTTCAGCGGGTCGGTCAGGGCTTCCAGCACTTCGTTGGAAGAAATGGTGAAGCTGCGTGGCACGCCTTCGGACAGGTTGCGGCCCTTGACTTCCATCTCGCGCACTTCGGAGCCGGGGAAGGCCGAGCCGATGTTTTTCTTGATGGCTTCGGCCGTGGGCTCGCCGATCAGCATGCCGTAGTTGCGGCGGATGTAGCTGATGATGGCTTCGTCGAACTTGTCGCCACCCACGCGGACGCTGCCCTTGTAGACCATGCCGCCCAGAGAGATCACGCCGACTTCGGTCGTGCCGCCGCCGATGTCCACGACCATGGAGCCGCTGGCTTCCGAGACCGGCAGGCCCGCGCCGATACCGGCGGCCATGGGTTCTTCAATCAGATAAACGGCCGTGGCGCCCGCCGCCTCGGCGGCGTCCTTGATGGCGCGGCGCTCGACCTGGGTGGAGCCGCAGGGCACGCAGATGATGATGCGCGGGCTGGGGGTGAACAGCGTGCGCGGATGCACCATCTTGATGAACTGCTTGATCATCTGCTCGGTGATCACGAAGTCGGCGATCACGCCGTCCTTCATCGGGCGGATGGCTTCGATGTTGCCGGGCACCTTGCCCAGCATGGCCTTGGCCTCGTGGCCTACGGCCTGGATGACTTTCTTGCCGTGGGGGCCGCCTTCGTGGCGAATGGCGACCACAGAGGGCTCGTCGAGGACGATGCCTTTGTCGCGGGCGAAGATGAGGGTGTTGGCTGTGCCAAGGTCAATGGCAAGGTCGGTGGAGAAGTACCGACGGAAAGCTCCGAACATTCAAAAGTCCTCTCGGGCACGGCATGCACGTCGGCCTGCCATCGCCAGGTATTTCAGGGGGTGTTTATTGGCTTTTTTCACGCAATTGACTCCCATTCCGGGAGCTTTGCGGCAAAGCCGGGATAATACCCCATCCCCTGTGAATAACTCCCTCCGGCGCAGCCTGGATCACAGCTTTACTTCTGGTTTCTCTAGATTCTCCTCCCTATGGCACTGACCCCCCAGGACATCGGCCGCATTGCCAACTTGGCGCGGCTTGAGCTGACACCCTCCGAAAGTGAGCGCATGCTCACGCAGCTCAACGGCTTCTTTGACATCGTGGAACAGATGCGGGCTGTGGATACCTCGGGCGTCACGCCCCTGGCCCACCCCGTGGCCGCCATCCAGGACGTGCAGCTGCGCCTGCGCGAGGACGTGGCCAGCGAGCCCAACCAGCGCGAAGCCAACCAGCAAAGCGCGCCCGCTGTCGAACGGGGCCTGTTCCTCGTGCCCAAAGTGATCGAGTAAGCAAGAACTGACTTTCGCCGCATGACTTCCACCGCATTGCATGACCTGGGCGTGGCCCAGTTGGCCACCGAGCTGCGCGAACGCCGCGTTTCGGCCGTCGAGGCCGCCCAGCATTTCCTTGACCGCGCACAAGCCCACCAGGACCTGGGCGCCTACGTGGCCGTGAACCCGGACATCACCCTGGCCCAGGCCCGCGCCCAGGACGCCGCCATTGCCGCTGGCACTGCAGGCCCGCTGGCGGGCGTGCCCATCGCCCACAAGGATATTTTTGTCACGCGCGACTTCCCCAGCACTGCGGGCTCGAAGATGCTCGCGGGCTACCGCTCGCCGTTTGACGCCACCGTGGTCACCAAGCTGGCCGACGCAGGCGCCGTGACCTTGGGCAAGCTCAACTGCGACGAGTTCGCCATGGGCTCGGCCAACGAAAATTCGGCCGTCGCCCCCGTGGGCTTTGACGCCCCCGCCCCCGTGCGCAACCCCTGGGCTACCGACCGCATCCCCGGCGGCTCGTCCGGCGGCAGCGCCGTGGCCGTGGCTGCGCGCCTGGCGCCCGCCGTCACCGGCACGGACACCGGCGGCTCCATCCGCCAACCCGCCTCGTTCTGTGGCATCACCGGTATCAAGCCCACCTATGGCCGCGCCAGCCGTTACGGGATGATCGCGTTTGCCTCCAGCCTCGACCAGGCGGGGCCCATGGCCCGCTCGGCCGAAGACTGCGCGCTGCTGCTGTCCGCCATGTGCGGCCCCGACCCGGACCGCGACTCCACCAGCCTGGATATGCCCGCCGAGAACTTCAGCGCCAAGCTCAATGACAGCATTGACGGCCTGCGCATTGGCATCCCCGCCGAGTTCTTTGGCGAAGGCCTGGCGCCCGATGTGCGCGCCGCCGTGGATGGTGCCCTGAAGGAATACGAGAAGCTCGGCGCCAAGCTGGTGCCCATCAGCCTGCCGCGCACGCAGCTGTCCATCCCGGTCTACTACATCATTGCCCCGGCCGAGGCGTCGTCCAACCTCAGCCGCTTTGACGGCGTGAAGTTTGGCCACCGCGCCAAGGACTACACCGACCTGGTGGACATGTACAAGAAGACCCGCGCCGAAGGTTTTGGCGACGAGGTCAAGCGCCGCATCATGATCGGCGCCTATGTGCTCTCGCACGGCTATTACGACGCCTACTACCTGCAGGCGCAGAAGATCCGCCGCATGATCGCCGACGATTTCCAGAACGCATTCAAGAGCTGCGACCTGATCGCGGGCCCCGTGGCCCCCACCGTGGCCTGGAAGCTGGGCGACCACGGCAACGACCCGCTGGCCGACTACCTGGCCGACATCTTCACCCTGCCCGGCTCGCTGGCCGGCCTGCCCGGCATGAGCGTGCCCGCCGGTTTTGGCGAGGGCGGTTTGCCCGTGGGCCTGCAGCTGCTGGGCAACTACTACCAGGAAGCCCGTCTTCTGAACGCTGCGCACCGCCTGCAGCAAGCCACCGATTTCCACCTCCGCCGTCCGGAGGGCTTCTGACATGACCGCCAAACTGATCCATGGCTACGAAGTCGTCATCGGCTTCGAAACCCACACCCAGCTTGCCACCCAGAGCAAGATCTTCAGCCGCGCTGCCACTGCGTTTGGCGCCGAGCCCAACACCCAGGCCTGTGCCGTGGACCTGGCCCTGCCCGGCACCCTGCCCGTGATGAACCGAGAGGCCGTGGCCTGTGCTATCAAATTAGGACTGGCCCTCGGCTCCCACATTGCCGAGAAGAGCATTTTCGCGCGCAAAAACTACTTCTACCCCGACCTGCCCAAGGGCTACCAGATCAGCCAGTTCGAGATCCCGGTGGTGCAAGGCGGCGAGGTATCGTTCTTTCTGGGCGACGAAAAGCAGACCGTGCGCCTGGTGCGCGCCCACCTCGAAGAAGACGCGGGCAAGTCGCTGCATGAAGACTTCATCGGCCAGTCGGGCATCGACCTGAACCGTGCTGGTACCCCCCTGCTGGAGATCGTGACCGAGCCCGACATCCGCAGCAGCGAAGAAGCCGTGGCCTATGCCAAGGAGCTGCACAAGATCGTCACCTGGATCGGCATCTGCGACGGCAACATGCAGGAAGGCAGCTTCCGCTGCGACGCCAACGTGTCGGTGCGCAAGCCGGGCCAGCCGCTGGGCACGCGCCGCGAGATCAAGAACCTGAACTCGTTCAAGTTCATGCAGCAGGCGATTGACTACGAAATCCGCTGGCAGATCGAGCAGATCGAAGACGGCCATGCGATCCAGCAGGCCACCGTACTGTTTGACCCCGACACGGGCGAAACGCGTGCGATGCGCACCAAGGAAGACGCGGCCGACTACCGCTACTTCCCCGATCCCGATCTGCCTCCGCTACATATTTCGGAGCAATGGATCGAGGAGCAGCGCGCGCAGATGGCCGAATTGCCTCGCACCATGGCCGCACGTTTTGTGGCGGACTACGGCTTGCCCGAGTACGACGCGACAACGCTCACGCAAAGCAAGGCGATGGCCGCCTACTTCGAAGCCGTGGCCAAGGCCTGCGGCCAGGCCAAGCTGGCCAGCAACTGGATCATGGGCGAAGTCTCGCGCCGCCTGAACATGGCCGAGATCGGCATCGAGCAGGCGCCCGTGTCGTCGGCTCAGCTGGCCGCGCTGATCGCGCGCATTGCCGACGGCACCATCTCCAACAACGCAGCCAAGCAAGTGTTCGACGCGCTGTGGACTGGTGAGGGGCAGGACGTGGACGCCGTCATCGAGGCCAAGGGCCTCAAGCAGATGAACGATTCCGGCGCGCTCGAAAAGATCATCGATGAGGTGATCGCCGCCAACGCCGACAACGTGGCGCAGTTCCGTGCGGGCAAGGACAAAGCCTTCAATGCGCTGGTGGGCCAGATCATGAAGGCCAGCAAGGGCAAGGCGAACCCGACGCAGGTGAACGAGCTGCTGCGCGCCAAGCTCGCAGGTTGATGGCTTGATGGACTGAACCCAGCAACGACCAAAACACAAGGGGCCTCGCGGCCCCTTTGTTTTTTTCGTGCTTTGCAATGGCCCGTATTTACCGGCTGGCGGCAGGCGTTTCTGCCGCAGCACCGGCGGCCGCAGCAGGCAGGCGCTGCGACTCCCACAGCTTGCGCAACTGGGCCAGCTCGGCATCAAAGCGCTGGTGCACGCGCCGCTTTTCCTGGTCCTGCCCGGCGATGAAGCGCTGCTGCTCGGCGATGCTATCCTCGTTCTCGGCGATCTTGCGGCGCAGCGCCATGGGCGCCTTGTTCGGGTCGCGTTTGTAGAACTCCATTTCCACCTCAAACGCCTTGTGCTGCTGCTTGAGTTCGGCAATGCGTTTTTCTGCGGTGGCGGTCACGTCATCGACCATCTGGATGGCCGCCGCGCGCTCCACATCGTGGGCCGCCTTGTCGGGGTAGCGGGTGGTGAGCACGCGCTCGCGGCGGCGCTCCTCCACTTCGCGGGCGCGGGCCTCGGCCTCTTTGCGCTGCTGGGCCTCCTGGGCGCTGCGCTCCTGTTCGGTGAGGGAGGGGCCGATCTGTCGGCGCACAGTGCCCGAGGGGCTCAGCTCGCGCTGCTCACGGTCCAGGCATTCGGGGATGGGGCGGTCGGCAGTCAGGCGTCGGCCATTGCGGTCCACACAGGTGTAGATACCTCCTGCCTGCGCCCGCGCCAAATCGGCGGCCAGGGTGGCCAGCAGAACCCCGCCCATGATCCACGCCGATTTGCTGCCGCTCAAAGTTGTCTACCCCTCGTTGACGCCATACCGCTGGCGGTAGGCCAGCACTTTGTCATGGTGGGAACGCATTGCGTCCTCCCCGTTATGCTCCAGGTAGAGCAATAAGTCTGCCAGACGCGCAATGGCGCACACCTGCATGCCCAGCTGGTGGCGCACGTACTGCACGGCGCTGTGGTCTACGTCCTGGCCATTTTCTGTGGCTTTTTCCTGGCGGTCCAGCGCAATGGCCACCGCATGGGGCGTGGCGCCTGCCGCCTTGATGATGGCGATAGACTCGCGGGCGGCAGTGCCGGCCGACATCACATCGTCCACGATCAGCACCCGGCCCTTCAGGGGCGCGCCCACCAGGGTGCCACCTTCGCCATGGTCCTTGGCCTCCTTGCGGTTGTAGGCAAACGGCACGTTGCGGCCCAGGCGGGCCAGCTCCACCGCCACCGTCGCAGCCAGGGGAATGCCCTTGTATGCAGGGCCGAACACCATGTCGAATTCGATGCCGCTGGCCAGCAGGGCTTTTGCATAGAATTCCGCGAGGCGGCCGATCTTGCGGCCGTCGTCAAACAGACCGGCATTGAAGAAATAGGGGCTCAGGCGCCCGGCCTTGGTCTTGAATTCACCAAACCGCAGCACGCCCGATTCAACGGCAAAACGGACAAAATCCTGCGCCAGCTGGCCCTGCTCTGAGGTTTGCGCGCCAACATCCACCATGGGGAAATCCTTGTTCAAATTAACCAGCCTCAATCTCAATGGCATCCGCTCGGCCACCAGCAAAGGCGTGGAAAGCTGGATGGCAGCCACGCGGCCGGATTGTATTTGTGTGCAGGAAGTCAAGGCACAGGCGCCCGACATGGCCAACCGCTTTGAACGGCTGGCCGACCTGCAGGGCCACTTCCACTTCGCCCAGAAAAAAGGCTATTCCGGTGTAGGGGTGTACACCCGGCACGAGCCCTCCGACATAGTGATTGGCTATGGATCTGAAGAGTTTGATGCAGAAGGCCGCTATGTAGAGCTGCGCTTTGACACGCCCGCGCGCAAGCTGTCCATCATCAGCGCCTATTTCCCCAGCGGCTCCTCGGGCGAAGAGCGCCAGTTGGCCAAGTTTCGCTTTCTGGCCGAGTTCCACCCGCACCTCATGCGCCTGAAGGCCGAACGCGAATTCATCCTGTGCGGTGACATCAACATTGCGCACCAGCAAATAGACCTCAAAAACTGGCGCAGCAACCAGAAAAACAGTGGTTTTTTGCCCGAAGAACGCGCGTGGATGACAAAGTTGTTGCACACAACTGATGAAGGCGGCGGCATCATCGACGTTTACCGCCAGTTACAACCGACCGCGACCGACACCGCCTACACCTGGTGGAGCAACCGCGGCCAGGCCTATGCCAACAACGTGGGATGGCGTCTGGATTACCACCTGGCCACCCCCACGCTGGCGGCGCTGGCACGCACCGAATCCATCTACAAGGGCGAGAAATTCTCCGACCACGCACCGATCACGGTGGACTACGAATTCCGTCTATGACCCGGCCCCGCTGACCCGATGACCGACGCCGCTGCCTCCGCACCCCCACCCGCCCACAGCTTTCGCCCCCCCAGTACGGAGGCCTTGTGGAAGCAGATTTCCACCCCCCACCCCACAGTGGGGAAGGCGCGGCACCTGGGCGAGGCGCTGGTGCATGCCGGGCTGCTGGCCACCCCCGCGTTGTCAGAGGGCCTGCAGGCGCAGCAGGCAGAACGCAGCCAGGGCCAGCACCGGCCCATCGGCCAGATCCTGGTGGACCGGGGGGCCCTGACCCAGGAGCAGCTGCGCAACGTGATCGCCACCTGGCTCGGTGAGTACACGGTGCACCCCGGCGACATCACCCCCGAGCCGTCGGCGCTGGCCCTGATCCCCCGCGCCGTGGCCGAGCGCGAGTCCGTGCTGCCGCTGATTGCCCGCGAGGACGCGCTGGTGCTGCTCATGGCCGACCCCTGGGACCGGGTGCTGGTGGACGAGATGCGCTTTCTGACCCAGCGGCGCCTGATCCCGCTGCAGGCTGCGCCGGGCACCCTGATGCCCGCCATCCACAAGGCCTACCGCACCACCTCCGCAGCGCCGGGCAACGCCAGCGCAGGCGCCCGCGCCACCTCGCAGGAGCTGCTGACCAACCTGAGCAGTGCCGCGCCGGACGCCGATGCCGAACAGGCCGATGTGATCAGCGAGTCGGACAACACCCTGGTGCGGCTCATCAACTCGGTGATCGACGAGGCCATCAACCACCGCGCCTCCGACATCCACATCGAGACCGAGCCCGCGCCGCGCAATGTGCGCGTGCGCCTGCGCATCGACGGCGATCTGGTGCCCTATCTGGAGCTGCCTGCGCGCTACCGCTTTGCGATGGTGGCGCGCATCAAGATCATGGCCAGCATGGACATCTCGGAGCACCGCAAGCCCCAGGACGGCAAGATCGACTTCGCGCGCTTTGGCGGCCCGCCGGTGGAGCTGCGCGTGGTCACCGTGCCCACCTCGCGCGGGCTGGAGGACGTGGTGCTGCGCCTGCTGGCGGGCGCCAAGCCCCTGCCGCTGGAGAACATTGGCCTGAGCCAGCCCAACCTGCTGGCGCTGCGCTCCGTGGTGCAAAAAAGTTATGGCCTGGTGCTGGTGTGCGGCCCCACCGGCTGCGGCAAGACGACCACGCTGCATTCGGTGGTGCGCGACATCAACACCGCAGGCCGCAAGATCTGGACGGCCGAAGACCCCATCGAGATCACGCAGGAGGGCCTGCGCCAGGTGCAGGTGAACCCGCGCATCGGCTGGACCTTTGCCGCCGCCATGCGCACCTTTCTGCGCGCCGATCCGGACGTGATCATGATCGGCGAGATGCGCGACGAGGAAACCGCGCGCATCGCCATCGAGGCCTCGCTCACCGGGCACCTGGTGCTGTCCACCCTGCACACCAACTCGGCACCCGAGAGCATTGCGCGCCTGCTCGAAATCGGCCTGGACCCGTTCAACTTTTCCGACTCACTCCTCGCGATCCTGGCCCAGCGCCTGGTGCGCCGCCTGTGCCCCGCCTGCCGTGAGCCGCGTGTGGCTGACCACGACACGCTGCTGGGGCTGGCATCGCAGTACCTGGACAGCGGCACCAACAACACCACCGATGCCCGCGAGGCGCAGATCGCGCGCTGGCGCCAGCAATACGGCGGACCCCAGGGCGAGCTGCGGCTGTGGCGCCATGTAGGCTGCAAACAATGTGACAACCACGGCTACCACGGGCGGCTGGGCATCCACGAGCTCATGCTGAGCGACGAGGCCATCCGCCAGCACATCCGCCGCCGTGCACCGGCCGCGGACATCCGCCACTCGGCGCTGGCGGCCGGCATGCGCACCCTGCGCCAGGACGGCATCGAGAAAGTGCTGCAGGGCCTGACCGACATGGCCGAAGTGGTGGCCGCCACCAACCTGTAGCGCACTGCGGGCGCAAGCGCTTCACCACGCACTGGGCCCGGTGTGCGGGTAAGCCGGGGTTGCACACCCCGGAGCCCGGTGGGACCATGTAAGCAAGTGCAACCCCTGCGACCCCACCAGGGCGCACGCACCAAAAACGTCGCAAGCAACGTCAACAATTGTCAAGACGCCCCATTTGTGGCGATTTTCCGTTTTGGACCTGTCGGATTTCGTGCTTTCCCCTGCATAGTCACCCTGTGCCCGCCCCCCTGCCCCTGCGGCCGGGGCTTCGATGAAAGACCCGCACCAGCCCCGGCCCTTGCATCGGCGGAAACGGAAGACGTGAAAGTTGTGATGATGTTCAGAGCCACTGCCGTCCTGCCCCGCGCAGGCGCCGCCTTGATTTCCCTGATGGCCTTCTGCGGCCCGCAGTGGGCACATGCGGGCCCGGTGTGCCCCGGCCTCGAAAGTCGGCGGGTGCTGCAGCTGCACGCATCCCAGAGCAGCAAGCCCCAGGCCTGCGACCTCAAGGGCCTGGCCAGGCTGCCAGCCAAAGAAATCGTGGCCACGCTCCCTGCCGCGCTCGGCCTGGCAGGCGAGCACCGCTGGCGGGGCGTTTCGCTGCGCTACCTGGTCGAGCAGATGGGTGGGGGTGAACGCAGCCAGATCCTGCTGACTGCACTGAACGACTACGCCATCGAAATCCCCTGGAGCGACCTCGTGCGCTTCGACCCCATCCTGGCGTACAGCCGCGATGGCGAGCGCATCAGCATCCGCGACAAGGGGCCGCTGATCCTGATCTACCCATTTGGCACCCACCCCCAGCTTCAGGGGCAGGACTACATCAACCGATCCATCTGGCAGGTCCATGCAGTCGCCCTCCGGTAAACCGCTGCCCCGCCGGGCGGCCAACGACATCCCCCCCGGCCAGCCCCGCCCGCATGCCACCTACTGGCTGCTGGCCATGGTGGCGGCCATGGCGCTGGCCACGGCCGCCACCCTGTGGTGGACGCTGCGCCAGACCCATGTGCTGGCGCAGCCCCACCAGCAGAACGACCTGTGGTACGTGTCCAGCGTGCACAACGAGCTGGCCCGGGTCAGCCTGCTGGCGCGCAAGGTGCGGGCCCGCGAGGCCAGCACACAAGACCTGCAGGAGCGGCTGGAAGTGCTGCTCGGCACACTCGACACCTCCGGCCGGGGGCCCCGCGTCAGCACCCAGCTGCGCGAGGCATTGCCCGAAGCCGCCCAGGACCTGGACAGCCTGCGCCCGCTGGTCGAGCGCTGGTCCACCCAGCTGGCCCCCCTCGCCCTTCAGAACGGCAACGGCAACGGCAGCGCCAAGGCTGCCGCCGCCATCACCGCCGACATCGTGCGGCAGTCCGACGCCCTGCTGGACCGCCTTCGCAAGGTGGTTGCCACTGTCCACCTCTTCAGCGCCCAGGAGGCCAGCCAGGCGCGCCAGCAGCTGTCCCAGCGCTTTTTGTTGCTCAGTGCCGTGCTGGGTGGGCTGCTGCTGGGCACGGCCCTGCTGATTGCCAAGCTGGTGCGCGACACCCGTCTCGCCCGCGCCGCGTCGCAGCAGCTGGTGCAGGCCAACCGTCAGCTCGAAGTGCGGGTGGCCAGCCGCACCCGCAAGATCGAAGAAGGCCGCGCGCTGCTGAGCTTCATCCTGGACACCAGCCCGAGCGACGTGGTGCTGGCCGAGGTCGAAAGCGGCCGCGTGCATTTCATCAACCGCCGCCTCACCGAGCGCCTGGGGCTCAAGGCCGCACCCGAGACCCTGTTCCTGCCCGAGCTGCTGCACGACCCCGAAACCCGCGAGCGCTTCACCCAGGCCCTGGACCGGTATGGCCAGGTCGATGCCATGGAAGCGCTGATTGGCGAACATGACCCCTGCTGGAGTTCGCTGTCGGCCCGTCTGATCGAGGTGGAGGGGCAACTGGCGCACCTGCTGTGGGGCTTTGACATCAGCGCCCACAAGGCGCTGGAAGGCCAGCTGCGCGAGCTGGCCACCCGCGACGCGCTCAGCGGACTGCTCAACCGGCGGGCGTTCCTGGAGCGCAGCACCGCCCTGTTCGACCATTGCCGCCGCCACGGCCAGCCCTGCGCCGTGCTGATGATCGACATCGACCACTTCAAACGCATCAACGACCGGCACGGCCACCAGATGGGCGACGTGGCCATCCGCACCTGCGCCGAGGCCATTGGCCACGCCCTGCGCGACGCCGACCTGCTGGGCCGCCTGGGGGGCGAAGAATTTGCCGTGCTGCTGCCCCACGCCACGGCCGACAGCGCGATGGTGGTGGCCGAACGCATCCGCAGCGGCATGGCCCAGATGAACATCGTGTCGCCCCAGGGCCAGCCGCTCTCGTTCACCATCTCGATCGGCGTGGCCGAAATGGCGGCGCACCATGCGGGCATCGAGCCCCTGCTGGTGGATGCCGACCAGGCGCTGTATCGCGCCAAGGCCACAGGCCGCAACAAAGTGCTTGCCTACGAAGTCGCTATCGGACAATCTTGACCCCACCGCCTGCCCCACACACCATGAGCCTGCGCCTAATGATCGTTGACGACAGCCGCATGTCGCGCCTGATCCTGCAGGGCCTGATCCTGCAGACCCACCCCCAATGGACCATCGTGCATGCCAGCAGCGGCGAAGAAGCCCTGCAGCTGGTGCGCGAAAACCCCGTGGACCTGGTGTCCATGGACTTCAACATGGCAGGCATGAACGGCCTGGAAGCCGCCCTTGCGCTGCGCGAGATCCTGCCCGCCGTGCCGATTGCCATCCTCACGGCCAACGTGCAGACTGCCGTGCAGGGACGCATCGAGGAAGCCGGCATGGTGTTCATCGCCAAGCCCATTACCGCCAGCGCAGCCGCCCAGCTCGCAGCACTGGCAGGAGCCTGACATGACGGTGCAGCTAGATGCCGAACAAATCGACGCGCTCAGCGAGATCTTCAACATCGGCGTAGGCAAGGCCGCCGCCGCCATGGGCGCACTCATGCACGACGAAGTGCTGCTGTCGGTGCCCCATGTGAGCATCTTCACCGTGAGCGAAGCCGCCCAGCAGCTGGGGGCCGCAGGCAGCACCATGTACGGCGTGCGCCAGCCTTTTCGCGGCACCTTCAACGGCGACGCCCTGCTGATCTTCCCCGGCCACAAGAGCCTGGAGATCGTGCGCATCGTCGCAGGCCAGAGCGTGCCCGGCGAAGACCTCAGCGCCATTGAGCAGGATGCGATGACCGAGGTGGGCAACGTGATGCTCAACGCCTGCATCGCCGCGCTGTCCGACCTGCTGGGCAACGAATTCCAGCTCAGCCCCCCCAGCATCGACGTGGGCGACAGCCGCACCATCCTGGGCACCCGCATCCAGAACCACCTGGTGGTCTTCCTGCACATCCGCTTCGAGCTGCTGAGCAGCCAGATCGAGGGGTTTGTGGTGTTTGTGCTCAACACCACCTCGCTGGAAGGCCTGCGTGCGGCGGTGAACCGGCTGCTGGGGCGGCCGGCGGAGATGGACTGACGCCGAGGCCCGCGCGGCGCGCTGTGCGACACTCGCCGCCACCTCCGTTGCGCCACCCCATTGCGGCTGGCGCGCCCTGGACTCCACCTCCCGCCCCGCATGCTCCGTTACCTCACCGTCCCCGTGACCGCGTTCCAACAGAACTGCTCCCTCGTCTGGTGTGATACCACTCGCCAGGCCGCCGTGATCGACCCCGGGGGCGATCTGGATGTGCTGCTGGCTGAAGTCCAGCGGCTGGGCCTCACGCTGTCGCAGATCTGGCTCACGCACGCACACATCGACCATGCGGGGGGCACGGGCGAGCTGGCCACGCGTTTGGGGCTGCCCATCGTGGGGCCGCACCCGGGCGACCAGTTCTGGATTGATGGCCTGCCGCAGCAAAGCGCGATGTTCGGGTTTCCGCCCGCGCAGCACTTCACGCCCACGCGCTGGCTGGCGGATGGCGACCAGGTACAGATTGGCAATGAGACGCTGGCCGTGCGCCACTGCCCCGGGCACACGCCGGGGCATGTGGTGTTCCATGCGCCGCAGATCGACCGGGCCTTTGTGGGCGATGTGCTGTTTGCGGGCAGCATCGGGCGCACGGATTTCCCGATGGGCAACCACCAGGATTTGATCGACAGCATCACCCAGCGCCTGTGGCCCATGGGCGACCAGACGGTGTTCATCCCCGGGCATGGGCCGGAGAGCAGCTTTGGCCGCGAGCGCAAGAGCAATCCCTATGTGGGCGGCACCTGAGGCGGTGTGCCTGCACGCTGAAATTTGTGCTTTTTTGGCCGTTTCCGCCCACTGGATAAGCCGTAATAGCTATCAAATTTGAAGCAATAACCCCTACCCTGAAGCCCGGCGCGCCCACCAGGTCGCGCGCCGGTCTTCGTGGCTGGGTCCTCGCTCTCGCGGCGCCTTAAAAGTCAAATGCGGCCGACAGGCGCACAGCACGCGGCGCGCCCACGTTCACCCGGCCCGCGCCCCAGATGCTGTCGAAGTACGCGCGGTTGGCCAGGTTGGTGACGGTAGCGCGCAGCACCACCGGCTGTGTGCCAAAGCGCGTGGCGTAGCGCGCACCCACGTCCAGCGTGGTCCAGGCGGGCAGCTTGACGCTGTTGTCGCCCGTGAGCCACTGGGCGCCCGTGTGGTTCACCCGGCCGTTGACCGACAGGCCCTGCACACCGGGGATGGCCCAGTCGGCGCCCAGGTTCAGCGTGAGCTTGGGCACGCCAAACTGCGCACGGCCCTGGTTCACGCCCTTGGTGGTTTGGGTCTGCTCGGCCTCGGTGTAGGCCACGCCGCCCAACAGGCTGAGCGCCGGGGTCAGCTGGCCGAACACATTCCACTCCACGCCCCGGTTGCGCTGCTCGCCATCCAGCACCTGGCGGTTGTTGGCCTCGATAAGGGCAGGCTTGCTGATCTGGAACAGGCTCACCGTTTGCGTGAGGCTGCCGCGCACCCACTTCACGCCCACCTCCATCTGTTTGCTTTTATAGGGCTTGAAGGTTTCGCCCTCGTTGGCATAGGGTGCCTTCACGGTGGTGCCCGCGCTCAGGCCTTCCACGTAGTTGCCATAGAGCGAGACGTTCTCGCCCCAGGGCTTGGCGACCAGGCCCACCAGGGGGGTCACGGCGCTTTCCTTGTACCTGTTGAGCTTTTGCTCTACCTGCTGCGCGCGCAGGCCCAGCGTGAGCTGCAGCCTGTCATCGGCAAACGCGAGGGTGTCCGCCACGCTCAGCGCCGTCATCACGTCGTCGTTGAGCTTGTTGTAGGTGGATGCGGCACCACCCGCCGGCATGGTGATGGGCCGGGGGTGGTAGATGTTGCTGTTGATGGCGGCCGTGCCGTTGGCGCGGCTGCCGCCTTCGTAGCTCATCACATTGGCGGCCAGGGTGAGCTTGTGGGCCACGGCGCCGGTGCTGAACTGGCCGCGCAGGCCCAGCTCGGCCGTGGTGGTGGTGTACTCGCCCCAGGAGTTGTAGGCCGTGCCCGTGGCATTGCCGGTGGCGGCATTGGCCGGGGTCCACACGGGCCGGGTGCCGAAGATAAAGCCGTCGTACGCGTGCTCGGCCCTGCCCGCCGATGCAAACGCCGTCCAGCCCGCACTGAGCTGGGCCTGGCCACGCACGATGAGGCCCTGCGTCTGCGTGTTGCTGTACACGCCCTCGCCGTAGAAGAAGTTGGTGGAGCCGTCGGGTGCCTTGGGCACGGTGGTCCAGCCGGTGAGGATGGGCTGCATGGGCGAGCCCTTGCGCACCTTGTTTTTCAGCGAATAGGCGTCGGCCTCAATGTTCCAGCCCTCGCCCTGGTAGTCGAGCGCCAGGTGGCCGATCTCGCGCGCCTTGGTCTGGTGGTTGAGCCAGGTTTCGCCGCCCGACAGCACGCCGTTGACCCGCACGCCCAGGCGCTGGTCCGCGCCAAAACGGCGCGCCATGTCGGCATGCACGCCCAGGTTGGATTGGGACGAGTACGTGGTGGTCACGCGCGTGAGCGGCGTCTTGCCCGCGCGCTTGGGCACGAGGTTGATGGCGCCGCCCACATCGCCCGCAGGTGGCAACCCCAGCATCATGGCGCCGGGGCCCTTGAGCACTTCCACCCGCTCGAAGAGCTCGGTGGGCGTGTTCTGCTCGGGCGCCAAGCCAAACGCTCCGTTGATGGCCAACGAGTTGGCAGAGACCCCGAAGCCACGAATGATGAAGTTCTCGACGATATGACCCTCATTGGTGGTGGTGCGCACCGAGGGGTCGTTCTTGAGCACCGCGCCCACCGTCTGCGCCTGCTGGTCGGCAATGCCTTCGGCGGTGTAGCCCGTCATGTTGAATGGCGTGTCCATCACGCCCACATTGCCCAGCACCCCCAGGCGCGTGCCCTGGGCCACCTTGCCACCGGGCGCTGCGGCGGGCAGGCTCTCGGGCGTTTCGGCCGCTGCATTCACGGTCACCTCCTTCAGCGCCACCGGGGCGGCCGGGCTTTGTGCCAGTGCCGCGCCAGCCCCGGCCAGCAAGGTCCACGCACAGGCCTGGGCGATCTGGCGCAGGGCAAAAGGATGGGCCGGGGTGGCACCCCGGGATGGGCGGCGAGTCTGCATAGAGAAAGTCCTGAATCAAAAGCGGGAGGAAAGAAATGGGAAAGCCGCCCCGTCAACGGATTACAAACAAGAATGAGTGCGATTCCATACAAGACGCAAACCCGCTCCTTGACGGAGCTGCGCAAAAGCGGCGCCCAGGATGTGCTGCGAGGCGTGCCGACGCGTTCATCCGGCATGCAGCGATGGTTCCACGCGGCCCATGGGCCTGTGTTTGCACGGCAAACAAAGATGTTTGCAGCACCTGCGCCGCCCGCAAAGAGCGCACCACCAGGCTACGTTGGAGGCGCCTTCCCGGGGGAAACGCGCCGCAAAGGAATCGGGAGCGTCCAATCTCCCTAAGCGCCCGCAATGGGCACGCCCCCGCCAGTGCCACCGTGGAGCTGGCTCTGCCAGGCCACGGGTGGCGTCCCCCTTGAGGGGGGAAGCCGCAAGGGGGCTCAGGGGGGCTTCAGATCCTCGCTCGGGCCAGCTTCGGCGGCATCCCGAACCGCTTGCGGTACGCCGTCGCAAAGTTGGCGGCGCTGTTGTAGCCCGCCACCAGCGCCGCCTGCCCCACGGTCAGCCCGTCCTGCTCCAGCGCATGGCGCGCTCGCTGCAGGCGATGCTCGCGCACAAAGTCGAACACCGTGGTGCCGTACACGGCGCGGAAGTGGCGCTGCAGCGTGTTGGCATTGGTGCCCGCCTGGCGCGCCAGGGCGTCCAGGGACATGTCCATGGCGCCATCGGTCTGCAAAAAGGCGTGCAGTGCGCGCATGCGCTGGTGTTCATGGGGCAGCAGGCGCAGCGCGGCGGCAGCGGGGGCCAGTGCCGGGGCGGGCGCCGGTGCAGGCCCGGGCGCGTGCTGCGACAGGCTGGTCAGCGCCTCGCCCACCAGTTCCAGCGCGCGGCTTTCCAGGTACAGATGCAGCAGCAGCGGGCTCAGATCGGGCGCGCGGGTGATCTGCTCGGCCACGGCCGCAATGCGGGCCGAGGGCTGCCAGTGGTGCATGGCCAGGTGCTGTCGGCGAAAGGCCTCCATGGCGTCCGACGCCGACGTGCCCGCCACCTGCTCCAGCCATTCACCGCCCAGGCCCACGCTCACCCGGCGCGCATAGGCGCCCCGGCGGCCGCGCCGCTCAAACCGTTCAGGCTCGGCCACCGACACCAGCAGTGCACGCGGCAGGCCGGGCCCGCGCGCACGCTGGCTGACGGCGCCGGACGACAAGGCCACGCGGCGCGGGCCATAGCTCACGTCCACCGAGCCCTCCAGCAGCAGCACGATGCGCAGGCCCGCCTCCATCTCGCCGCTGGCGGTGAAGTCCTGCACGTCGGCCGTGTCGTCGGCATGCAGGTGCAGCCCGGGGCGCAGCACCCGCACGCGCTGCAGATGGCGCTGCAGCGACGCCTGCATGCCTTCCGTCGGCGGGGCCGAGGGTTGGACGTTCAAGGGGCTGACAACGGACATGGGAAGGCAGACAGGCGTTTCGGCAGACGACGGTGGCAGAGCGGCGGGGCTTCGATGGCGCCGGAGGATGGAGACGGGTAGGTACTGGCCGCAGCAGGCGGTGGCGCAAAGGTTTTTCTCCACCCAGCAAACACGGCAGGCACCGGCCCGTGGGATGCTAGCAACTTGCGATAATAAATGCAAATGATTCTCAATAGTGCTTTTTATCCGGTCCGCCATCGGGCTGGGCTGCAAGCACCCTGCCATCCATGACCTTGACCCTTTCCCGCTGGCGGCCCACCCAGGCAGCCCGCCGCGTATTGGCCACGTTCCTGTGCGCCCTGGCCGCTGCGGCCACCGCCCCCGCGCAAGCGCAAACCACCACCCACACCGTGACCGACCTGGCCGGGCGCACCGTGAACCTGCCCGCTCAAGTGGACCGCATCCTGCTCGGCGAGGGCCGCCTGCTGCCCGCGCTGGGCGTGTTCGAGCGGGACGATGTAGCCCGCCGCCTGGTGGGCATGATGGGTGACTACGAAACCCTGGACGCCGCAGGCTACGCCCAGTGGCGCAGCCGCTTCCCGCAGCTGGACAAGGTACCGCGCGTGGGCCGCAACAATGCGAGCAGCTTCAGCGACGAGCAGGCCATTGCGCTGCGCCCGCAGGTGGCCGTCCTGGGCCTGGCGGGCGGCCATGGGCCCAGCAAGAACGACCGCGAGACCCTGGCCCGCCTGGAAGCGGCGGGTGTGGCCGTGGTGTTTGTGGACTTCCGCCACGACCCGCTCAAGAACACCCCCCGCAGCATGGAGCTGCTGGGCGCCGTGCTGGGCAAGCGCCAGGAGGCCGCCGCCTTCAACACCTTCTGGCGCGCCCAGCTTGAGCGCGTCACATCGCGCCTGCGTACCCTGCCTGCGGGCACCCGCCAGCCCAGCGTGTTCCTGGAAAACCGCGTGGGCCTGGCCGACGACTGCTGCGCCACCATGGTGGGCCTGGTGGGCGTGCTGCTGGATGCTGCGGGCGCCGACAACGTGGCACGCGGGCGCGTCCCCGGCGAGCATGGCACGCTGAACCCGGAGTTCCTGATCGCCACGCAGCCCCGGCTGTACATCGGCACCGGCATTGGCAGCATGGCCACGGCCGAGAAGTCGCCCCTGCGCATCGTGCTGGGCGCCGACGCCACACCCGAGGCGGCCCGCGCCTCGCTGCTGCGCGCCACGCAGCGCCGGGGCATCGCCCAGCTGCAGGCCGTGCAACAGCCCGGCCGCGCACACGCCATCTGGCACCACTACTACAACTCGCCGTTCAACGTGGTGGCCGTGCAGGTGTTTGCCAAATGGCTGCACCCCGAACTGTTTGCCGACCTGGACCCGCGCGCCACGCTGCAGACGATGTTCACCCAGTTCCAGCCGATCCCGCTGACCGGCGTGTACTGGACCAGCCTCTGATGCCCGCGCCCCACCCCGCGCAGGGCAGCACGCGCCGCGCGCTGCTCGCCGCCGGTGCTGGCACCAGCCTGGGCCTGCTGGGTGGTTGCGCCACCGGCAGCCCGGCGGTGCCTGCGCAGCTGCTGCAGGCCCCCGCCGCCGCACTGCCCGGCACCCACCATCAGGACCTGCGCGACCCGGCCAGCGGCCACACCTGGCGCATCTGGGTGCAGCGCCCCGCAGGCCCCGCGCCCGCCACGGGCCACCCGGTGTTGTATGTGCTGGACGGCAACGCCGCCTTTGCGCTGGCCGCGCAGCTGACCCGCAACGACGCCACACGCCCGCCCGAGTTGCGGCCGGATGCGGCCATCGTGGTGGGCATTGGCCACCCCGGCGACGCGGTGATCCACCCCGCCGAGCGCCAGCGCGACTACACCCCACCGCCGCCGGGCGGCAGCGCCACGCCCCAGGCGGGCGGCGCCGACCGGCTGCTCGACTTCATCGCGCGCGAGCTGCAGCCGCGCGTTGCACAGGCTTTTCCCGTCGATGCCCAGCGCCAGACGATCACCGGCCATTCCTTCGGGGGCCTCTGTGTGCTGCACGCACTGTTCACGCGCCCGGCGTTGTTCACCCGCTACGCAGCCACCAGCCCATCGGTATGGTGGAACCAGGGCCAGGTGCTGCAGACGGCCCAGCAGTTCATGCAGGCGCATGCCAAAGCGCCCCGCGCCTTCAGCGCCCGGCTGCAGTTGCGCGTGGGCAGCCTGGAGCATGCACAAACGGCCGCTACGCCCGCGCGCGCCGCCGTGCAGGCCGAGCGCCGCCTGCTGGACCGCACCACAACGCTGGCAAACCAGCTCACCACCCTGGCATGGCCCGAGCTGCATGTGCAGATGGCCGTGTTGCCCGGCCTGGACCATGGCAGCGTGATGCTACCCAGCCTGGTCGATGCCCTGGCCCTGGCGCAGCAGGCACGCTGAGCCTTTCACCCCTCTTTTTGCAATGTCTGCCGTGCCTGATTCCGCAACCGCCTTGGCCCCGCCCTCCACCACCCCGCAGCCCGCTGGCCCGCTCGCACAGCGCTACCGGCACTTCGTGCGCAGGCGCCTGCTGCTGCTGGCCGCGCTGCTGGCAGTGCTGTGCGCCAGCGTGGTGGCCGACATTGCGCTGGGGCCCTCCACCTTCGCGTTTGCCGATGTGCTGCGCGGCCTGTTCACGCCCGGCGCGCTGCCGCAGGCGCAGCAGGTGATCCTGTGGGAGGTGCGCCTGCCCTATGCGGTGATGGCCGTGCTGGTGGGCGCCAGCCTGGGCCTGGCGGGAGCCGAGATGCAGACCGCACTGAACAACCCGCTGGCCAGCCCGTTCACCCTGGGCGTGTCGGCCGCTGCTGCCGTGGGCGCATCGGCCGCCGTGGTCAGCGGCTTCACGCTGCTGGCCTGGGGCGAGAACCTGGCCGTGCCGCTGTGCGCCTTTGTGGGCGCGGCCTGCGCCACGGCGCTGATCCAGCTGCTGGCCTGGCGCCAGGGAGCCACGGTGGACACGGTGGTGCTGTTCGGTATTGCGCTGTTGTTCAGCTTCGAGGCCCTGCTGTGGCTGCTGCAGTTCATCGCGGACAGCAACGCGCTGCAGCAGATCGTGTTCTGGACCATGGGCAGCCTGGGCCGCGCCACGTGGACCAAGATCGGCATCGTGGGCACGGTGCTCTCGCTGTGCCTGCTGTGGTCGGCGCGCCAGGCCTGGGCGCTCACGGCGCTGCGCGCGGGCGAGGACCAGGCGCGCAGCTTCGGTATCGCGGTGGAACGGCTGCGGCTGCTGACGCTGCTGCGCGTGAGCCTGTTGGCCGCCACCGCCCTGTCGTTTGTGGGCACCATCGGCTTCGTGGGCCTGGTGGGGCCGCACATCGCGCGCATGCTGCTGGGCGAAGACCACCGCTACTACCTGCCCGGCAGCGCGCTGGCCGGGGCGCTGATGCTTTCGCTCGCGTCCATCCTGAGCAAGGCGCTGGTGCCCGGCGTGGTGCTGCCGATTGGCATCATCACCGCGCTGGTGGGCGTGCCGCTGTTCATGGTGCTCGTTCTGCGCCAAAGAAGGACTGCGTGATGAGCACGACCGGCTTTGCCCTTGAACAACTCACCGCAGGCTACCCCAGCCGCCCCGTGCTGCAGGGCGTGACCCTGCCCGGCGTGCCCGCTGGCACGCTGGTGGCGGTCCTGGGCCCCAATGCCGTGGGCAAGTCCACGCTGCTCAAGGCCGTGGCCGGGCTGCGGCCTGCGCAGGGCCGCGTGTGGCTGGAAGGCACCGACCTGGCCACGCTCGCGCCGCGCGAGCGCCTGCACCGCGTGGGCTACCTGCCCCAGGCGCTGCCGCAGAGCACCTCGCTCGTGGCCTACGAAACCTGGCAGAGCGCGCTGCGCGCCAGCCGCAACGAATGGAGCACCGCCCAGCGCGAGGCGGCCATCGAGTCAGTGGTGGCCACGCTGGGCCTGCAGGCGCTGGCGCTGCGGCGGCTGGACGAACTCTCGGGCGGGCAGCGCCAGATGGTGGGCCTGGCCCAGGTCATCGTGCGTGCGCCGCGCCTCTTGCTGCTGGACGAACCCACCAGCGCGCTCGACCTGCGCTGGCAGTTGCAGGTGCTGCAGGCCGTGCGCGCCCTGGTGCGGCAACAGGGCGCCATCGGCCTGGTGGCCGTGCACGACCTGAACCTGGCCCTGCGGTTTTGCCAGCATGTGCTGGTGCTGGGCGGCGGCAGCGTGCTGGCGGCAGGCGACCCGGCCGAGGTGCTCACCCCCGCGCTGCTGCAGCGCGCCTATGGCGTACGGGCCCGCGTAGAGCGCTGTTCCGAGGGCCATCTGCTGGTGCTGGCCGATGCGGCGCTGCCGCAGTAGCCCCTTCATTTTCCGCACAACAACGACACCCACCCATGATGAAACGCCAGGGCCATGTGCCCACCCCCGAGGCCAGCCGCTACCTGCAGCGCCTGTGCTACCACTTCACCCGCAAGATCCGCGTGGACTACGACGAGCACCGGGGCGAGGCCCACTTCCCCTGGGGCCTGTGTGTGCTGCGCGCCGACAGCGAAGCGCTGCACTTCGACTGCAGCGCCGAGGACGATGCCAGCCTGGCGCGGGTGCAGTTCGCCATCGACTCGCATGTGGAGCTGTTCTCGCGCAAGAGCCCTGTGGCCGTGGACTGGCAGCCCGTGCAGGCCGGGTAGCCATGCGCCGGGCCTTCGGGTCCGAAGGGCGGCCTGGGGTGGCCCGATACCGCAAATGGCAGGCTTTGACCTGCCAGATCGGCAGATGGCCAACCCGCCAGCTTTCTAGGATGTGACATTTTGTTAATAACCCGCGTGCAAAGGAGCGCACCGGGCCCCGTCACGCCATGGCATCCTCCGCAAGCACCACCGCCCCCACAGCCCACCCGCCGCGCCCCTTTGCCGTTCCACAGCGCGGCTCCAGCGTGGCTGGCAAGGCCTACTGGGCCATGGCGCAAAGGGTGGCCTTGACGGCAGCGGCCATCGACTGTGGGTACATCGCGCTTTTCCTCTGGCTGGGATCGCTGCCGCTGGCGCTGGTCAACCTGGGCAGCATCGCGATGTACCTGGTCGCGCATGCGCTCATCCAGCGGCGGCACAACACGGCGGGCATCCTGCTGATCTGGCTGGAGGTGGTTGCCCATTCGGCGCTGGGTTCGCTGCTGGTGGGTTGGGACAGCGGTTTTCACTACTACCTGCTGCTGTTCATCCCGGCCGTCGTGATTGCCAACTCTGGCCGCTATGCCGCGCCGATCGTGCTGGCGTTGCTGGCCTATTACCTGGGCCTGCGCTGGGCCTGCGACCACTGGGGCGCCCTGGCGCCGCTGGCGGGCAAGGGGCAGCAGATCGTCAACGCCATCCACGTCTGCGTGGTGTTTGGCATGTTTGCGGCGCTGGCCGCGTTCTACCGCCGCACCATCCTCATCGCCGAAAACCGCTTGCTCAAACAGGCCACGCTGGATGCCCTGACCGGGCTGAACAACCGCGCCCATTTCTACACCCTGGCAGGGCATACGCTGGCGCGCATCCAGCGCACGGGCGAGCCGGTCGCGCTGCTGCTGTGCGACATCGACCACTTCAAGCAGGTCAACGACCGCCATGGCCATGCCACGGGCGACCAGGTGCTGGTGACGGTGGCGGGGGTGCTCTCCCGCAACCTGCGCGAGAGCGATGTGATCGCCCGCTGGGGCGGCGAGGAATTTCTGGCGCTGATGCCTGCCAGCCCCCTGGCCTCTGCGCTGGAGGTGGCAGAGCGCATCCGGGTGGCCATCGAACAGACCACCGTGTACCACCAGAGCAACCCGGTGCCGCTGACCATGTCTTTCGGGGTGGTGCAGGTGGCCAGCGGCGACGACCTGCAGGCCGCCATTGCACGGGCCGACAAGGCGCTGTACCAAAGCAAACACGGCGGCCGCAACCGCGTCACGGTGGGCTGACGCCCGGTGGCGGGCAATGCGCGCCGGCCTGCGCCTGCGGAGCCGCCGATCCTGGGTCAGCCGTTCCTGCGTGCCGCTTCGTACAGCCCCTGCACCTTGGGCACGTTCTGCTCCAGTTCCTTGATGCGCGCAGGCCCCGAGGGGTGGGTGGACAGGAACGCCAGCCCCCCCTGCTTGCTGCCGGTGGCGTTGCCCATCTTCTGCCACAGGCTGACGGCCGCCGACGGCTGGTAGCCGCCGCGCGCGGCCAGCTCCAGGCCCACCAGGTCGGCCTCGCTCTCGTCCGAGCGGCTGAACTGCAGCGTGAGCAGTTGCCCGCCCAGCCCGGCCGCCGCCTGGCCCAGGTCGCCCAGGCCCAGCAGCTGCGAGCCCAGGCGCAGTGCCAGGTTGGTGCCCTGCGTCTTGGCAATGCGCTCGCGCGCGTGTTCGCGCAGCGCATGGGCCATTTCGTGGCCCATGATCATCGCGGCCTCGTCGTCGGTGAGCTTGAGCTGGTCAAGGATGCCGGTATAGAACGCGATCTTGCCGCCGGGCATGCAAAACGCATTGATCTGCTGGCTGCCGATGAGGTTGACCTCCCAGCGCCACTGTTTGGCGCGGTCGTTCCACGGCGTGGTGAACGGGATCAGCCGCTTGGCGATGGCGTGCAGGCGCTGCAGCTGGGGGTGGTTGTCGGGGGCCAGCGCGCGCTTGGCGCGGGCCTGCTCCAGCATCTGGCGGTACTGCTGGGCGGCGGAGTTTTCGAGCGTCTCGGCGGGCACCAGCTTGCGCAGGCTGGAGGACGAGCCCACGTCCACCTGCGCCATCACCGGCGTGGCGGCGGCAGCACCCGCCGCCAGCAAAAAGGCCCGGCGTGCGGACCAGGGGGACGAGGGCGCGGCAGAAGGGGTGGGGCAAAAGAGGCACATACCAGGAACACCTGAAGGAATAATGGGCGGCGCTGACCGACCCTGTGGTTTGCAGCGGCGTCTGCCACCCAGATGGAGGCAACGGGGCTGGGCGACAAGGGTGTCGGCGATGATAGACAAAACCCCCGCCCGCCCATGTCAGACACCTCCACTTCCTCCTCCCTCAGCATTTCGCCCGAAAAACCCGCCCGCACCCCCTGGCTGCAAACGCTGCGCGTGTACCTGGAGCCCGCCAGCCTGCGCATGCTCACGCTCGGGTTCTCGGCCGGGCTGCCGCTGCTGCTGGTGCTGGGCACGCTCTCGTTCCGCCTGCGCGAGGCGGGCATCGACCGCAGCACCATCGGCTACCTCAGCTGGGTAGGCCTGGCCTACGGCTTCAAGTGGGTGTGGGCGCCGCTGGTGGACCGCATGCCCATCCCCCTGCTCACACCCACGCTGGGGCGGCGGCGCAGCTGGCTGCTGCTGGCGCAGCTGGTGATCGTGGCGGGCCTGGTGGGCATGGCGCTGGCCGACCCGCGCCACACGCTCGGGCCCATCGTGTGGTGCGCGCTGGCCGTGGCGTTTGGCTCGGCCACACAGGATATTGCACTCGACGCCTTTCGCATCGAATCGGCCGACGCCAACCACCAGGCGGCGCTGGCGGCCTCGTACCAGACGGGCTACCGGCTGGCGATGATCTGGGCCGGAGCGGGGGTGCTGTGGATCGCGGCCCGCGCCGAGGTTGCGCCCGCCGTGGGCCAGGCCGTGCTGCAGGGCGTTGTACAGGGCGCGGCACAAGGCGCCGTGGCGTACCAGAACGGCGCCTGGCAAGCCGCCTATCTGGTGATGGCGGCGTCCATGGCCGTGGGCGTGGTCACCGTGCTGTTTTCGCGCGAGCCCGCGCCGGTGGCACTGCCCCCGGCCAAGAACGCCGCCGAGTGGATCCAGGGCGCGCTGGTGGCGCCATTTGCCGATTTTCTGCGCCGCTACGGCTGGCATGCGGCACTGATCCTCGCCCTCATCGCCGTCTACCGCATCAGCGATGTGGTCATGGGCATCATGGCCAACCCGTTCTATGTGGACATGGGCTTCACCAAGGACGAGGTGGCCGCCGTGACCAAGGTCTACGGCGTGATCATGACGTTGGCAGGCGCCTTTGTGGGCGGCGTGTTGTCGATGCGCTTCGGCGTGATGCGCATCCTGATGCTGGGCGCGGTCCTGAGCGCGGGCAGCAACCTGCTGTTTGCGTGGCTGGCGGGCCACGGGCACGACGTGACGGCGCTGATTGCCGTGGTCTCGGCCGACAACCTGGCCAGCGGCATCGCCTCGGCCGCGTTCATCGCCTACCTGTCGAGCCTGACCAATGTGAGCTACTCGGCCACGCAGTACGCGCTGTTCAGCTCCATGATGCTGCTGCTGCCGAAGTTTGTGGCGGGCTTCTCGGGCGACTACGTGGATGCGTTTGGCTACGCGCACTTCTTCATATCAACGGCGCTGCTGGGGCTGCCTGTGCTGGTGCTGGTGTGGCTGGCGTCCAGAGTCAAAATAGCCTCCTCCGCGCCATGACCAAGCGCTTATAGCTATCAATTTTGAAGCAATCCGTTTACCCAAACTTTACGGAAGCGACAACACGGCGAGACGCCCCACGGAGAGCATGAATCCATGAGTTCCCAACTGCTGATGATCGAAGACGATGCCCGCCTCGCGCAGATGGTGGGCGAGTACCTGGGCCAGTCGGGCCTGCAGGTCACGCACCGTGCGGACGGCAAAAGTGGCCTGGCGCAGTTGCAGGGGCCCGATGCCGGGCCGTTGCCTGATCTGGTGATCCTGGACCTGATGCTGCCCGACATGGACGGGCTGGAGGTGTGCCGCCGCATCCGCTCGCTGCAGGGCCATGCGGCGCAGGTGCCGGTGCTCATGCTCACTGCCAAGGGCGACCCCATGGACCGCATCATTGGCCTGGAACTGGGCGCCGACGACTACCTGCCCAAGCCTTTTGAACCGCGCGAGCTGCTGGCCCGCATCCGCGCCATCCTGCGCCGCCGCACCGATGGCGGCAGTGCAGCGGCGGCCACGCAGGTGCTTCGCTTCGGCACGCTGGAGATCGACCGCGACGCACGCACGGTCACGGTAGCGGGCGAACCGGCCGACCTGACCTCCTACCAGTTCGACCTGCTGGTGGCCCTGGCCGAACGCGCGGGCCGCGTGCTCACGCGCGACCAGATCATGGAGGCCGTGCGCGGCCGCGAGCTGGAGGCGTTTGACCGCAGCATCGACGTGCACATGGGCCGCATCCGTGCAGCCATCGAGCAGGACGCCAAGAACCCCCGGCGCATCCTCACGGTGCGCGGCGTCGGTTATGTCTTTGCCAAACAGCAGGACTAGCCGGGTGTCCCTGTCCACCCCCTTCTCCCGCCGCCTGTACCTGCGCATCTGGCTGGCTGTGGTCGGCGGCATTGCGGTGCTGACCCTCACCGTGGGCTGGGCCTGGCGCATGGCGGAGGAGCAGAAGGCACAGACCAACCAGCCTTTTGTGCCCCCTTCGCGCGAGATGGCGCTGCGCGACCCCTCGGGCAAACTGCTGCTCCGCGGCATGGCCACGCGCCAGCCCGCCGAACCCGGGGAGGGCGTGGAATTCCGCATCGAATCCGACACCGGCCAGACCTTCACCCTGCAGATGGCGCCCCGCCAGCCGCGCGGCGAATGGGCAGGCGGGCGGCAGGGCGGCGGGCCCAACCAGGGCTGGGCCGCGTTCTGGACGCGCCCGCCGTTTGGTTTCTTGTGGCTCCTGGGCATCGTGAGCCTGGCAGTGGCGGTGGGGGTGTACCCCATCATCCGCCGCCTCACGCAGCGGCTCGAAGCACTGCAGCGCAGCGTGCAGAAGTTTGGCGAGGGCGACCTCTCGGTGCGGGTGCCCGAGCAGGGGCAGGACGAAGTGGCCGACCTGGCGCGCCAGTTCAACGCCGCCGCCGAGCGGGTGGAAAACCTGGTCAAGTCGCACAAGTCGCTGCTGGCCAATGCCTCGCACGAGCTGCGCTCGCCGCTCACCCGCATCCGCATGGGGCTGGAGCTGATGGGTGGCCAGCAGCCCTCGCCCGCATTCCGCGCCGAGATCTTGCGCAACATCGCCGAGCTGGACCAGCTGGTGGACGAGATCCTGCTGGCCAGCCGCCTCGATGCGCGCGAGGCCGATGTGGGCACGGTGGAGCTGGTGGACCTGATTGGCCTGGCCGCCGAGGAATGCGCCCGCGTGGACGCCGACCTGGACGTGAGCGCGAGCCCCGATTCGCTGGAGGTGCGCGGTGTGGCCAAGCTGCTGCGCCGGGCCATCCGCAACCTGCTGGAGAACGCACGCCGCTACAGCACCGGCGAGATCACCGTGGTGGTGCACCGCCGCCAGGGCCGCGCCGAGGTGCATGTGTGCGACCACGGCCCGGGCGTGCCGCCCAGCCAGCGCGAGCGCATCTTCGAGCCCTTCTACCGCCTGCCGGGCGCCAGCGAACGCGCAGGCGGCGTGGGCCTGGGGCTGGCGCTGGTGCGCTCGATTGCCGGGCGCCACCAGGGCACCGTGCACTGCCAGGACCGGCCCGATGGCGATCACGGCGCCTGTTTTGTGCTGACCCTGCCACTGGCGCCTGGCGCCCACTGACGTACGCAGGCTCTGGGCGTGTTCAGCGCAGCGTGGGCAATGGCCACCGCCAGGCCATGGCCGCGTACACCACTGCGCCCACCCCCAGCGCCACCGCCGCCACGGCCAGCCCGTACACAAACCCCTGGCCCTGCGTCGCCGCGTGGTGCAACATCCAGGCCACCATGGGCGGGCCCACGATCTGGCCGATGCCATAGGCGGCGGTGAGCAGGCCCGGAAAACTGTCGCCCGCTGCGGGCCACACCCGCCGCGCCTCCTGCAACGCATAGAAGGTGATAGCCGTGAACGGGAGGCCCAGCAGCAGGCTGCCCAGCGCAAAACCCAGCGGCCCCGGCCACACCAGGCTGAGCGCGATAGCCCCGGCCTGCACCGCATAGGCTGCCATGAGCAGCCAGCGCCGGTCCCACGCAGCGGGCGTGCGCGTGGATAGCAACGCCCCCAGCGCCACACCCGCGCCAAACAGCGGCCAGAACAGGTCGGGCCAGGGCGACCCCGCAGGCAGCGCGGCGCGCGCAATCACAGGCAGAAAAGTGGCCGTGACGATGTAGCCCAGCCCTGCCAGTCCATACGCCAGCGTGAGCCCCGTGCGCGCCAGCGGGCCCTGGCCCGGCAGCGCAACGCCTGATGTCTGCGCTGCAGCCGCAGGGGCTGGCAAGGCCAGGCCCTGCAGCACGGGCCAGATGGCGGCGCACAGGCCCACGCTCAGCACGCCAAACACGGCCCACCCGGCGGCGGCGGGCCAGCCCAGCGCCACCATGGCACTGGCCGACAGCCCCGTGAGCACAATGCCCAGCCCGGGCCCGCAAAAGATCAGGCCGCCCAGTGCCGCCTGGCCCAGCGCCACCAGCCGCACCATGCACCACACCGAGACATTGAGGAACACCAGCGCACTGGCCACGCCCGCCGCAAAGCGCAGCGCGGGCCAGGCGCCCGGCAACGGCAGTGCCATGCCCAGCGTGAGCAGCACCGTGGCGGCCAGCCCCCAGCGCGCCAGCCGCACCGCATGCCACCGCTGCCGCGCACGCGGCGCTACCCAGGGCAGAGCCATGCAGGCCAGCGCGCCGATCAGGTAGCCCAGGTAGTTGGCCGTGGCCAGCCAGCTGCCGCCCGCGAGCGTCACCACACCATCGTGCAGCATCATGGGCAGCAGCGGCGTGAATGCAAACCGCCCGATGCCCATGGCCACGGCCAACGCGGCCATGCCCGCCAGCGCCACCGCCAGCGGGCGCTGCGGCAGGGGCAAGGCGGTGGGGGGTTCCAGGCGGTCAGGTTCGTGCATACGATTCTTTTTTGAGATATATTTTCTTTAAATCATCTCACAAAGAGAATATTCATGGACCTCACCGCCCTGGAGATTTTCCGCGCCGTGGCGCAGGAAGGCAGCGTGACCCGCGCGGCCGAGCGGCTGGGCCGGGTGCAGTCCAACGTGACCACGCGCGTGCAGCAGCTCGAAGAACAGCTGGGTGCCACGCTGTTCCTGCGCGAGGGCAAGCGCATGATGCCCACGCCTGCGGGGGAATCGCTGCGCGGTTATGCCGACCGCCTGCTGGCACTGGCCGAAGAGGCCCGCCAGTCGGTGCACCCCCATGAACCCGGCGGCCGACTGCGCCTGGGCGCCATGGAAAGCACGGCCGCCGCGCGCCTGCCCCAGCCGCTGGCGCAGCTGCACGCGCAGTGGCCGGGGCTGGTGCTGGAGCTGTCCACCGCGCCCTCGCGCCAACTGGTGGAGCAGGTGCTGGCCCACCAGATCGACTGTGCGCTGGTGGCCTGGCCGCCGCCGGGCATCGATGCCGACGCCCCGTTGGAACACACCGCCATGTTCACCGAACCCCTGCTGCTGGCCCTGCCCGCCGACCACCCGCCCGTGCACACGCCGCAGGATCTGCAACTGGACACCCTGGCCGCGTTCAGCAACGGCTGCACCTACCGCCGCATGGGCGAGTCCTTCCTGCAGCAAAAAAGCGGCAGTCCGCCCCGCGTGCTGGAGCTGGCCTCGTACCACGCCATCCTGGCCTGTGTGGCTGCCGGGCGCTGCGCGGGCGTGGTGCCGCAGGCCGTGATCGACCTGATGCGCGAGCCGCCCGCACTGCGGTGGGTGCCGCTGGGCCGTTGCGACACGGTGCTGGTCACGCGGCGTGGCTACCAGTCACCCGCGCTGCAGGCCCTGCGGGCGGCGCTGTTGGCCAGCGCAGCCCGCCCTGCCCCTTCCATCGCCTGAACCATCTCACCAGGAGTTGCCCATGCCTTCGTTCCCTCTCACCACCCGCCTGGGCCTTGCCCTGCCCATCATCCAGGGGCCCATGACGGGCTCGGACACGCCTGCACTCGCGGCTGCCGTGTCGCAGGCTGGCGGCCTGGGCATGCTGGGCTGCGGCATGCGCTCGCCCGCCGCCGTGGCCGAGGCCGCCGCCGAGGTGCGCCGCCGCACCGACCGGCCCTTTGGCATGAACCTGTTCGTGCAGGCCACGCCCACCCCCGACGAGGCCACGGTGCTGGCCGCGCTGCAGCGCCTGGCGCCGTTTTATGCCGAATTCGGACTGGTACCCGAGCGGCCCGCGCAGTGGTGCGAGGACTTCGGCGCGCAGTTCGAGGCCCTGGTGGCCGCACGCCCGGCGGTGGCCAGCTTCACCTTCGGCATCCTCTCGGCCGCGCAGGTGGCGCGGCTGCAGGCCGTGGGCAGCTACGTCGTCGGCACAGCCACCACCGTGGCCGAGGCCCGCGCCTGGGCCGCCGTGGGGGCGGATGCGGTCTGCGCCTCGGGCATGGAATCGGGCGGGCACCGGGGCACCTTCTTGTCACCCGGGCACGACATACCGCCAGCGGGCGGGCCGTCGGTGGACGACTTCGAGGCCAGCATGCTGGGCACGCTGACGCTGGTGCGCCAGTGTGTGGCCGCGCTGCCGTCCACGCCCATCATCGCGGCGGGCGGCATCATGGACGGGCGCGGCATTGCCGGTGCGCTGGCCCTGGGCGCCCAGGCGGTGCAGATGGGCACGGCGTTTCTGACCTGCCCCGAGTCGGGCATCGGCCCCGCCTACCGCCAGGCGCTGACGCAGGCGGGGCCCACGGACACCCGCACCACGCGCATCTTTTCGGGACGGCCCGCGCGGGGCATCGTCAACACCATGATGGATGCCCTGCGGGCCGACGAGCGCAGCGTGCCCCCCTACCCCGTGCAGAACGCGCTCACGGGCGCACTGCGCCGCGCCGCCGCCCAGGCAGGCCGGGCCGATCATTTGTCGCTGTGGGCGGGCCAGGGCGTGGCCCAGGTGCGGCCCATGCCTGCGGCCGAGCTGGTGGCGGTGCTGGCGCAGGAGCTGCAGGCAGCCAGCGCCTGAGATTTGCTATATGTTTAATAGCTGTTTGCGCTTATCCATTGCGCGCAAACGGCCATTTTGACCACGATTTTTGGCCCTGTCCCGTCAGTTCTTCCAGGGCAGCTCGCGTGCGGGCCCCTGAATGACCGGTGCCTGGGCATTCAGGGTTTCGCCCGCCAGCACGCGCTCGTACATGCGCAGGTAGTTGCGCGCCATGCGCTCGGCGCCAAAGTGCTCCACCACATGCTGGTGGCAGGCGCGGGCATCAAAGCGGTTGTTGCGCACCGCCTCGGCCAGCACGGCTGCTTCGGCCGACAGCACGCCGCAGTGCAGGGGCACCAGCTCGGGCAGCGCCCCGTAAGGCGTGGAGAACACCGGGCAGCCGAAGTACAGGCTCTCGATCACCGCCAGCCCGAAAGGCTCGTGCCAGCGCACGGGAAAGATCAGCCCGCGCGAGGCGTTGAGCAGGCCCGTCTTCTGCGTGCCGCCCACCATGCCGTGGAAGTGGATCTTGCGCGACAGCGTCCAGCGGAAGCCGCGCTTGAAGTTGATGCGGTCGCCGCCCAGCACGTCCAGCTCCACGCCCGCGAGCTTGGCCACCTTGATGGCGCCGCGCACGTTCTTCACGCCCCAGGCCGCCTTGCCCAGGAAGTGGTAGCGCGGGCGCGGCAGGCTGAAATCGACCGGGCCGTAGCCCGACCAGTCCAGCCCGTTGTAAACAAACTCGCTGGAGCCATACCGCGCCGCATGGTCGCGCGAGAGGAACACCGTGTTGCGCGGCAGCGGCTTGGGCTTGCGCGCATTGCCATGTTCGGTCACCAGGTAAGGCTTGGCCAGCTCGGTGCGCGGGTTGAACTGGAAATGCGTGATGTCCACGTCGGCCGGGATCTGGCCCTCCCAGGGTTCGTCGGGCCGGATGGGCAGCACCTGGCCAAAGTCGCAAGTCGAGCCCTCGGGCACCAGGTAGCTCACGCGGTGGCCCTGCTGCACCAGGGTCTTGCCCAGGTCCCAGATCACGCGCTCTGTGCCGCCGTAGCCGTAGACGGGGATGGGGGAGTTGTTGACCAGCAGGATGTGCATCAAAAAGACCTCTCGTCTGGGTATTCCAGGGCGCTGCCCGCTATCCGCCGCCCATGAAACTGGCGCGCACCAAGCCAGGGCAGCAAGCCAAGGTCCGCCCCGCAGCGAGGGCTGCGTCCCCCTGCCCGCATTGCGCAGCAATGCGAGAGCGGGGGGAAGGCGCGAAGCGGCTCAGGGGGGTGTCGCTTCATCTCACAGAGGACGGGGGCAGCCCAGGCGGGCGCGGCGCTGGTGCAGCGCCGCCAGCACCAGGGGGCACATGAACAGGTAGAACATGTTGCCGCTGTTGTGGGCCAGGAACACCTGCGTGAGGCCAAAGCCGATGTACGACAGCGGCAGCAGCACACCCACCAGGCACAGCGACAGCGATTCGCGGTCCATCTTGCCCTGGGCATCGCGGATGCGCTGCGCCGTGGGCCAGAACATCGCCAGCGGAATGCCATAAAAAGCCATCAGCAGCAGCACGCCGGGCAGGCCGCGCTTGGCAAACAGGTCCAGGATTTCGTTGTGTGCGTGGCCAAATTCGAGCACCACGGGGTGCGCTTGCCCGGCCGCCACGCGCCGGGCCTTCTCTTCAGCGTAGCCCGCCCGGCCCCAGCCGGTGAGGGGGCGGTCCCAGCCCATCTGCCAGGCCAGGCCCCAGTGCGCCAGGCGCTGGCCCACCGAACTGCGGCCATCGCCATGCTGCTGGTAGGTCTGCATTTCCTGGCGTGCTTCGTCCACCCGCAATTCCACCGCCGGCACCTGCGACAACGCTGCCGCCGCCACGAACAGCGCACACAGGCCCCAGTACACCCGGCGCTGCCCGGTGGTGCGCACCAGCAGCCAGGCGCACGCTGGCAGCAGCAGCACCAGCGCCAGCCAGCCACCGCGCGACTGCGACAGCACCGATCCGGCCACCCCCAGCGCGATGGCGCTGGCCAGCAACAGGCGCTGCCACAGCACCCAGCGCCGCCACTGCGCCACCAGCAGCAGGCCGCTCATCACGGCCAGCAGCATGCTCAGGTTGCCGTACTGGATGGCGTTGGTGAAACCGTTGGCGCGCGGCAGGCCCATGACATAGGTCTGGTAGAGCCCCACGAGCCCGCTGCCCACGGCCCCCACCGCAATGCCCATCCACAGCCAGGCAGCACGGGGCTGGAAGGTCATCAGATAAAAAATGCAGGGCAGGGCCAGCAGGTACTTGACCGGCCGGTCCATGCTGCCCCAGCCCCAGGCGGCCCCCACGTCCAGCAGCCACAGCGCTGCCATGCAGGAAAACGCGGCCGTGAGCCACCATGCGGTGCGCGGTGCCGGGCGACGCCACCACACCGGGGCGCTCGCCAGCGCGGCCAGCAGCAGCAGGGCTGCGCCGTACGAATACCCCGAGGGCACACACAGCGCCAGGCCCGGGACCAAGAAAGCCCCGATGCTCGCGCAGCGCCCCCACCAGTGTTGTGCACCCTTCAACGGATCACCTTGTCGGTCAGGCTGTCACGGTCATAGTGCAGGGCGGCGTAGCGAAAGAAGCCCTCCAGCGCCACAAACAGGCAATACAGAAACCCGGCCCCGCCACACAGAAACCCGAGGCGGAACACATACAGCCGCAGGAACATGGAGAGCCCCGACGCCAGGCCACGCAGCACGCCGCCGCGCTGGCCCTTCTCGGCGCGCTTGGCGGCGCCCAGCATCACGTACTGCGTGAGCTTTTCCAGGCTGCCCCGCACCGTGGTGCGGGAGTAATGCAGCAGCCGCGCCCGGATCAAGCGACGCGGCACCGCCCCGCCGCCGGGCAGCGGGAGCAGTTCTGCCTGCTCGTGCACCACCCCGGTGAACTCCTTGACCAGCGCGCGCACGAACAGGCGCTCGATCTGCGACTGCGAGCGGAAATACTTCAGTTCGTGCCCGTAGGCCACCATGCGCCAGCGGATGCTCCAGACAGCCTGTTCGCCCGAGCGCACGATGGCCTGCAGCTCCTGGGCGAACGCAGGCGTCATCACCTCGTCGGCGTCGAGAAAAAACACGTAGTCGCCGCGTGAATGCGCAAGCAGCCGGTTGCGCTGCACGGCAAAACCCTGCCAGTCGGGGTGGCTGTGGACTTCCGCACCCAGGCCCCGGGCAAGGGCCACGGTGTTGTCCGTGCTGCCGCTGTCCACCACCAGGAGCTGGTCGGCAAACGCGGCGCTTTTCAGGCAGGCCTCAATGCGGTGCGCCTCGTTGTGGGTCAACACCGCCACGGTCAACGTAGGCGGCGCCGATGCGCCGCCGGTTCCTGCGGGCATCAATCAATGACCAGCGTGTACGTGCTCACCAGCCTTCAGGCGGTACACCGTGCCGCAGTACGGGCACTTGGCCTCGCCGGTACGGGCCACGTCCAGGTACACCTTGGGGTGGCTGTTCCAGAGCTTCATGTCGGCCTTGGGGCTGGGGCAGAAAACGCCGCCCTGGGCGTTCAGGTCCTTGGCCAGGAGTTCAACGGTTGCTTGCGACATGTTCTTCAGACCTTGGTGAGCCAGTGGGCGTATTTGGGATTGCGGCCGCCGACGATGTCGAAGAAGGCGCTCTGGATTTTTTCGGTGATCGGGCCGCGCGATCCGCTGCCCAGCTCGATCCGGTCGAGTTCCCGGATGGGCGTGACTTCAGCGGCCGTGCCGGTGAAGAAGGCTTCGTCGGCGATGTAGACCTCGTCGCGCGTGATGCGCTTTTGCACGATCTCCAGGCCCAGGTCCTTGGCGATGTGGAACACCGTGTTGCGGGTAATGCCGTTGAGGGCACCAGCCGAGAGGTCGGGCGTGTAGATCACGCCGTTCTTGATGACAAAAATGTTCTCGCCCGCGCCTTCGGACACAAAACCCGAGCTGTCCAGCAGCAGGGCTTCGTCGTAGCCGTCGTCCGTGGCTTCCATGTTGGCCAGGATGGAGTTGGTGTAGTTGCTCACCGCCTTGGCCTGCGTCATCGTGATGTTGACGTGGTGGCGGGTGTAGCTGCTGGTCTTGACACGGATGCCGCGCTTGAGGCCTTCCTCGCCCAGGTAGGCGCCCCAGGCCCAGGCCGCGACCATCAGGTGGATCTGGTTGCCCTTGGGCGAAACACCCAGCTTTTGCGAGCCGATCCAGGTCAATGGGCGCAGATAGCAGGATTCGAGCTTGTTCTCACGCACCACGGCCTTCTGGGCCTCGTTCACTTCTTCCTTGGTGAACGGGATCTTCATGCGCAGGATCTTGGCGCTGTTGAAGAGGCGGTCGGTGTGCTCTTCGAGGCGGAAAATGGCCGTGCCGTTGGCGGTGTTGTAGGCGCGCACGCCTTCGAAGGCGCCGCAGCCGTAGTGCAGGGTGTGGGTCAGCACATGGATCTTGGCGTCGCGCCAATCGACCATCTGGCCGTCCATCCAGATCTTGCCGTCACGGTCGGCCATCGAGGGAACTACGGGGCTCATGGGAATCCTTTGGTTGCTGTGGGTCGCAAAACCGGGATTTTACGGGCCCCCAGCCCACCGGGAAGCGCCGCACGAGGGTGCAGTGCAGCAAATCTGCCCGATCAGGGCCGGTATGTCATCCGGCCTGCGGCGGCGTGTCGGCATCCGCCCCAGGCCGCTCCAGCGTCCACTTCACCAGCTTGCCCTGCCGGAATTCGCAGGTCACATGCGAGCGCGTGCCATCGGTCCAGCGGTAAATCTCCGGGTCCGCGCCTTCGGCAGACCGCAGCTCGCCCAGCGCCTGCGTCATGGCCACCACATGCATCAGATTCACGCCCTCGGCCAGCCGGGCATTGAGCATGACCGCACTGCCCACATAGCCGATGGGCCGCTTGGCGGCCTTCTTCATCACATTCACCAGCCGCGTGAAATGCAGCAGGGCCCACATGACCAGCCCGCCCACCACCGCCGCCACACCGGCCCAGCCGTAGGCCGTAAAACCAAACCCGACCAGGGCCACCGCCCCCAGGGGCACCAGGATATTGCGCAGATTCATAGGCTGGGATTGTCTTACGGCCTCAACCGTGTGTGGCTGTGGGCATTGCTTACAAGCCCCGCACCACGTTCATCGCCTCCTCCACCCGCTCCACCGCGTGGATGGTGAGGCCCTCGATGGGCTTCTTGGGCGCGTTGGCCTTGGGCACCACGGCCACGCTGAAGCCGAGCTTGGCGGCCTCCTTCAGGCGTTCCTGACCACGCGGTGCAGGGCGCACCTCGCCCGCCAGGCCCACTTCGCCAAACGCGATGAAGCCACGCGGCAATGCCTTGCCCCGCAGGCTGGAGGTGATGGACAGCATCACCGCCAGATCGGCGGCGGGCTCGCTGATGCGCACACCGCCCACGGCGTTCACAAACACGTCCTGGTCCATGCAGGCCACACCGGCGTGGCGGTGCAGCACGGCCAGCAGCATGGCCAGGCGGTCCTTGTCCAGGCCCACCGACAGGCGCCGGGGGCTGGGGCCGCCGCTGTCCACCAGCGCCTGGATCTCGACCAGCATGGGGCGCGTGCCCTCCAGCGTGACCATCACGCAGCTGCCGGGCACCGGCTCGCTGTGCTGGGAGAGGAAGATGGCGCTCGGGTTGCTCACGCCCTTGAGGCCCTTCTCGGTCATGGCGAAAACGCCGATTTCGTTGACGGCACCAAAGCGGTTCTTGATGGCGCGCACCAGGCGGAACTGGCTGTGGGTGTCACCTTCGAAGTACAGCACCGTGTCCACCATGTGCTCCAGCACGCGCGGGCCCGCCAGCGCGCCCTCCTTGGTCACATGGCCCACCAGAATCACGGCGATGCCCGTGCCTTTGGCCATGCGCGTGAGGTGCGCCGCACATTCACGCACCTGGGCGACCGAACCCGGCGCGCTGGTGAGCTGGTCGGAGTAGGTGGTCTGGATGGAGTCGATCACGACCACGGCCGGTTGGGTAGCTTCGACCGTGGCCAGGATCTTTTCGAGCTGGATCTCGGCCAGCAGCTGCACCTGGCTGCCCTCGATGCCCAGGCGGCGCGAGCGCAGCGCCACCTGGGCACCACTTTCCTCGCCTGTCACATACAGCGTGGGCAGGCCCGCGCGCTGCAGTGCGTCCATGGCCTGCAGCAGCAGGGTGGATTTGCCAATGCCCGGGTCGCCCCCGATGAGCACCACGCCCCCTTCCACAATGCCGCCGCCGAGCACGCGGTCCAGCTCGTCGATGCCGCTGGGGGTGCGGGCCACGTCCTGGGCCTCGATGGCGGCCAGCGGCATCACGGGCTGCGCGTGGGCCAGGCCTGCATAGCCTTGCGGCGCGCTCAGGCGGTTCTTGCCCGGCCCGGCCTCGGCCACCTGCTCGATCAGCGTGTTCCAGGCGCCGCAGGCCGGGCACTTGCCCAGCCAGCGCGGGCTGGTGCCGCCGCATTCGGTGCAGGTGAAGATGGTTTTGTCTTTGGCCATGGAAAGGGGATGGTCGGTGGGCACAGGCGTGGGTGGCCGACTATAGCGGCGCAGGCCCGGGAGTCGGCGCCCCCCTACCAAGCACCTATAGACCCCAGGCGCTGCGCCCCTACGATGGCCCCCCATCCGCTTTGTTCTCTGGCTTCGGCAAGAATGCACGCCATGCACACACCCACCAATTCCTTCAAGCAGGCCCTGGCCCGGGGCGAGGCACAAATCGGCCTGTGGCTGGGCCTGGCCGATGCCTACACCGCAGAAATCCTCGCAGGCACCGGCTACGACTGGCTGCTGGTCGATGGCGAACATGCGCCCAACGACCTGCGCTCCATCCTGCACCAGCTGCAGGCCATTGCCAGCGCCACCAGCGCCCTGCCGCCGGGGGCCCGCGCCCCCCACGCCATTGCACGGGTGCCGGTGGGCGACACCGCCCTCATCAAGCAGTACCTCGACATCGGCGCACAAACCCTGCTGGTGCCCATGGTGGACACGCCCGAGCAGGCCCAGCAGCTGGTGCGCGCCACGCGCTATGCGCCCGAAGGCGTGCGTGGCATGGGCAGCGCGCTCGCCCGCTCGTCGCGCTGGCAGGCGTACCCGCAGTACGTGCACGAGGCGAACCAGCAGATCTGCCTGCTGGTGCAGGCCGAGACGGTAGAAGCAATGGCGAACCTCGACGCGATTGCCGCCACCCCCGGCGTGGACGGCGTGTTCATCGGCCCGGCCGACCTGTCGGCCTCGATGGGCCACCCGGGCAACCCGGCGCACCCCGATGTGCAAGCCGCCATCCACGACGGCATAACGCGCATCCTGCGCGCGGGCAAGGCGCCGGGCATCCTGGCCACCAACGAGGCGCAGGCGCGCCAGTGGCTGGCGGCCGGTGCGCTGTTTGTGGCCGTGGGCGTGGACACCATGCTGCTGACCAGCGCTGCGCAGAATCTGCTGGCGCGCTTTCGCACCGGCACGGATGCCGCTGCCGCACCACGGCCCGCAGGCTACTAGCCCTTCTCTTCCAGACAAGACACAACAACAAGCAAGGATCGACAAGCATGAAAGCATGTATCTACGGCGCGGGCGCCATTGGCGGCTGGCTGGGCGTGGCCCTGGCACAGGCGGGCAGCCCGTTGAGCCTGGTCGCACGTGGCGCCACGCTGGCAGCGTTGCAGGCCGACGGCCTGCGCCTGCGGCGCCCCGACGGCTCGGTGGCCCAGGTGGCGGTGACGGCCGCAGCCGACCCGGCGGCCCTGGGCGTGCAGGACCTGGTGGTGGTGGCCGTGAAAGCGCCCGGCCTGCCCGATGTGGCGCGCGCCATGGCCCCACTGATCGGGCCGGACACCATCGTGCTCACGGCCATGAACGGAGTGCCCTGGTGGTTTCTGGATGGTTTTGGCGGCGCCGCGCAGGGCCGTGCGCTCGAATCCGTGGACGCGGGCGGTGTGATCGCCAGCGCCATCCCCACGCCCCATGTGGTGGGCAGCGTGGTGCACACCAGCTGCTCGCTGGAGGCCCCGGGCTTCGTGAAGCAACACTTTGGCAACCGCCTGATCGTCGGCGAGCCGAGCGGCCACCGCAGCGCACGCCTGCAGGCCCTGGCCGAGACGCTGCAGCGCGGCGGCATCGACGTGGAGGTGAGCGACTGCATCCAGAAGGACATCTGGTTCAAGCTCTGGGGCAACCTCACCATGAACCCCATCAGCGCCCTCACCGGCGCCACCACTGACCGCATCCTGGACGACGAGCTGGTGCGGGGGTTTGTGTCACACGTGATGCTCGAAGCCAAGGCGATTGGCGAAAAGCTGGGCCTGCCGATTGACCAGCAGCCCGAGGACCGCCACGCCGTCACGCGCAAGCTGGGCGCGTTCAAGACCTCGATGCTGCAGGACGTGGAAGCGAACAAGCCCATGGAGATCGACGCCCTGGTGGGCGCCGTGCGCGAGCTGGGCCAGATCACCGCCGTGCCCACCCCGCACACCGACGCGCTGCTGGGCCTGGTGCGCCTGATGGCGCGCACGCGCGGCCTGTACTAAAAACTTCAAGCCAAAAAGGCCGTCTGCGCGCAACCCTATTGTCTTATAAGCTACACATTTAATAGCAACCTAACCATGACCACACTCACGCTGTATTACACCCCCGGCACATGCGCGCAGGCCGTGCGCATCGCTTTGGAAGAAGCGGGCGCTGCCTACGAACTGGTCCGCGTGGACTTCGCCGCAGGCCAGCAGCGCACGCCCGAATACCTGGCCGTGAACCCCAAGGGCCGCGTGCCCGCGCTGGCCACGCCGCAGGGCACGCTGACCGAAACCTCGGCCCTGCTGGCCTTTGTGGCGCAGAGTTTTCCCGCAGCCCGCCTGGCCCCGGCCGACGCCTACGGCTTTGCGCGTTTGCAGGAGTTCCACAGCTACCTCGCGTCCACCGTGCACATTGCCCACGCCCACCGCCCCCGCGCCAGCCGCTGGGCCGACGAGCCCGAGGCCCAGGCCGCGATGCAGCGCAAGGTGCCGCAGAACATGACGGAGTGCTTCAACCTCATCGAAAGCCACTACCTGCCGCGGGCGGAACAGGGCCCCTGGGTGATGGGCGAGCAGTACACGGTGGCCGACGGCTACCTGTTCACCATCGGCACCTGGCTGAAGAGCGATGGCGTGGACATTGCCCAGTTCCCCAAGGTGTTCGCGCACACGCAGCGCATGCTGCAGCGCCCGGCCGTGCAGCGCGCACTGGCCTGATACGCCGCCTGCGGACGCAAAAAAAGCCCCGGTGCTTCGGGTCAGAAGCGCCGGGGCTTTTTGTTGGCAAATTGGATCAGTTCACCTTGAGATACCGCCAGTCGATGCGGTTGTCCGCGCGGTGGATGATCTCCACCTTCTTCGTCCCCGCCCACGGGATCACCTGGTTGTACAGCGGGATGTGCGAGACCAGCTCATGCTCCTTGATCAGCGCCTGCTCGATCAGGCCGTTGCGCGTGGCTGTGTCCGTTTCCTTCTTCACGCGCTCGACCAGCGCGTCGATCTGCGGGTCGGAGAAGCGGCCCAGGTTGAAGTTGCCATCTCCACCCGCACCGGGCGAGCGCACCAGCGACTGCAGGCTGTAGAACGCATCGAATGTGGGCACGCCCCAGCCCAGCAAGTAGATGCTGGCCTCGTTGCGCTGGATCATCGGGAAGTAGGTCGCAAACGGCAGCGAGCGCAGCTTGGCCTTCACACCCACCTTGGCCCAGTGCGCGGTGATGGCCTGGCACAGCTGCTCGTCGTTGATGTAGCGGCCCGCGCTGCACGCAAAGTCCACTTCAAACCCATTGGGGTAGCCCGCATCGGCCAGCAGCTTCTGCGCGGCCTTGGGGTCGTAGGGGTAGCGCACGTCAGCCTTCTTGGTCCAGCCGTTGACCTGGTTCGCGATGAGTGTGCCCGTGGGCTGGGCCAGGCCACGCAGCACCACACGCTGGATGGACTGGATGTCGATGGCCTGGTACAGCGCCTTGCGCACGCGCAGGTCCTTGAGCGGGTTCTTGCCCTTCACGTCCGAGCCGGGCAGCTCGTCGCGGAACTGGTCCAGCCCCAGGAAGATGGTGCGGTACTCCGGCCCTTCCAGCACCTGCAGGGTGGGCGTCTGCTTGATGCGTGCGAGGTCCTGCAGACTGGGGTCGATCACAAAGTCCACCTCACCCGACAGAAGCGCTGCCGTGCGTGTGGCGTCGGCCTTGATGGGGGTGTAGACGATCTCGGTCAGGTTGGTGGGGTACTTGCCCTTGCCCCACCAGTGGGGGTTGGGCTCCAGCACCACGCGCTGGTCGGGCGTCCACTGCTTGAGCTGGTAGGGGCCGGTGCCCAGCGCGTTGCGGTGGGCAAAGGTTTCGTCCTTGGTCTTGATGTCCTTGGGCTCCACCGACTTGTTCTTCTCGGCCCAGGCCTTGCTCAGAATGCGCAGCTCGGTGAGCTGGTTCATCAGCACGGGGTTGGGCAGGTCGGAGTGGATGTCGATGGTGTAGGCATCAACCTTTTCCACGCGGTCAATGCCCTGCGTGTAGACGGCGAAGTTGGAAGTCTTGGCCTTGGCCCGCTCCAGCGAGAACTTGGCATCGTCGGCCGTGAACTCGCTGCCGTCGCTGAACTTCACGCCCTTGCGCAAAGTCAGGCGCAGTTGCGTGGGCTTGATGAGCTTCCACTCGGTGGCGAGCGACGGCTCGGGCTTGAAGGTCTTGCTGTTGTATTCCACCAGCGTGTCGTACACCGCACCGTGCATGGTGTTGTTCACGCCCACGTTCTGGGTGTGGATGTCCCAGGTGGAAATGTCCACCGAGCGGGACCAGCGGAAGGTCTTGGCCTGTGCGGCCAGGGGCAGGGCCGCAACAACGGCGGCGGCCAGGAGAAGGTGTTTGAAGCGCATGGACGGGGGATAGGCATAACGCCAAAAAATGCTGAATGGCCGCACTATCCCCCAAGCCGCATGAGATGAGAACGAACTTATCGTTCTTAGCTTAGACCCATCACCCCCGCCAACACCAGCATGGTGGTCGCCGTCACCCCGTCCAGCACGCGCCACGCCGCCGGGGTGGCAAACAACGGCGCCAGCCAGCGGGCACCCAGGCCGATCAACAAGAACCACAGCGCACTGGCCAGCGAGCCGCCTGCGGCAAACAGCGCGCGGCCCCAGGCCGGGTATGGGGTGGCCATGGTGCCCAGCAGCACCACGGTGTCCAGGTACACATGCGGGTTGAGCCAGGTGAGCGCCACCACCGTGGCCAGCGTGCTGCGCAGGCTGGTGCCCGGGCCGCTGGTGGCGACCAGCAACTGGCCGGGGCGCAGCGCCCGCGCGGCCGTCTGTGCCGCATACATCAACAGGAACAGCGCGCCCGCCCAGCGCATGAACTGCGCCCACTCAGGCCGGGCCAGCAGCACGCCGCCCATGCCCCACACGCCCACCTGCAGCAGCACCGCGTCCGACAGCGCACACACCAGCACCACGGGCATCACATGCTCGCGCCGCAGGCCCTGGCGCAGCACAAACGCGTTTTGCGCGCCGATGGCCATGATGAGCATGGCGGTGGATGTGAAACCGTGAACGAAGGCAGTGGAGACCATGGGCACGGATTCTGGCCAAGCGCATGCGTTGACACCAGCTATACTTTTTAACGATCCGTTAGAATGGCTAACCACCTATGCAACTCGACTCCGCCCAGCTCAACGCCTTTGCCACGGTGATCGATGAGGGCAGCTTCGAGCGGGCGGCGGCCGTGCTGCATGTCACGCGCTCAGCGGTGTCGCAGCGCATCAAGCTGCTGGAAGAGCGCGTGGGCCAGGTGCTGGTGCGCCGCGCCACGCCCTGCACGCCCACCGAGGCGGGCCAGGCGCTGTACCGCCATGCGCGCGAGGTGGCGCTGAGCGAGGCGGACGCGCTGGCCACCATTGGTGGCGGGCAGCACAGCACCACGCGGCTGGCGATTGGCGTGAATGCCGACTCGCTGGCCACCTGGTTCCCCCACGCCATGGCGCAGGCGGCCGAGGGGCAGGCCATCACCTTCGACATCCATGTGGAAGACCAGGACCATTCGGCCAACCTGCTGCGCGAGGGCCGCGTGATGGCCGCCGTGACGGCCGACCCGCAGCCCGTGCAGGGCTGCCAGGTGCTGCCGCTGGGCACGCTGCGCTACCGTGCGTTGGCCAGCCCTACGTTCATGCAGCGCCACTTTGCCCAAGGGGTGAACGCCACCACGCTGGCGCAGGCGCCCATGCTGGTGTTCAACCGCAAGGATGCGCTGCAGGCGCGTTTTGTGGGTCGCATCACGCGCCGCAAGCTCGCACCGCCCGTGCACTGGCTGCCTGAGGCGCATGCGTTCGTCAAAGCCACGCGCGCCAGCCTGGGCTGGGGCATGACGCCCGACCCGCTGGTCGAGGATGACCTGAAGACTGGTGCCCTGGTCGAGCTGATTGCGAACAAGCCCGTGGATGTGCCGCTTTACTGGCAATGCTGGCGCCTGAATGTGCAGGCGTTGCAGCACATGACGCAGGCAGTGCAGAAGGCGGCGGCGCTGACGCTGCTGCGCTGAAAGAAAGGCGGCGAGTGAAGCCGCGAGCGCCAGTTACGCGGCGTTCGCCAGGTCCTCGTGGTGGTCTGCCGCCCCGCGCTTCCAGTAGGCGGAGATGCGCATGCGCTTCGGGTCCACGCCCGGCTTGGCCAGCATGGCGCGGCGCACAGCGGCCATGTCGCTGTGTTCGCCAGCGGCCCAGACAAAGCCCGCGCCGGTGGGGAGCGCCAACGCCTCCACAGCGGCAGGCAGCGCGCTCACCCACTGCAGATCCACCTGCGCCGCGCTGGTCAACACCCGCTGGTCGGCCGGGTTGCTCAGCTGGATGCGCACGGTGGCCACCGCGCTGGCGGGCAGCTCGGCCAGGCGGCGGGCGATGGCGGGCAGCGCGGTTTCGTCGCCCAGCAGCCAGTGCCAATCGAAGCCCGTGGGCACGACCATGCTGCCGCGCGGCCCGGCAATGCCCACCCACTGGCCCACGGCGGCGCTGGCGGCCCAGTCGGTGGCGGGGCCTGCGTCGTGCAGGGCCACTTCAATGTCCAGCTCGCCCGCAGCGGCGTCAAAGCGCGCGGGGGTGTAGTCGCGCAGCACGGGGCGGGGGCCGTCGAACACGGGGCGGCCGTCCTGCAGCGTGGGCAAGGTGGGGCGGTCCTGCCCGGGCGCAGGAAGGATGAGCTTGAGGTGGTCGTCAAACCCGGCGCTGACAAACCCTGCCAGCTCGGGGCCGGCCAGGGTCAGCCGCACAAAGCCAGGGCTGACCTGGGTGCGGCGCACCACCTGGAGGTGGCGGCCCTGCAAAGGGTGGCGAATGCGCTCGATGGCGAGAGAGGGGGCCGTGGCGGCCAGGGGCAGAGGTGCGTTCATGGCGTAAAATGTTGATTTAATCAACCAAATCATCCGCCATTCAGTTGACTTTGTCAACCGATAGCCACGCCATGCCCCCACGCACCCGCCCCGATGTGTTTGAAGCCCTGCACGACCTGATGCACGCCTACCGGGCGCGCATGGTGCGCGCGATGACCTCCGTGCATCCGGACCTGACCTTCAATGAAGTGCGCGCGCTGAACTTCATCGGCCGCCACCCCGGCGCCACGCAGAAAGAGCTGGTGCGCCACAGCGGCGCCGACAAGGCCCAGGTGGCGCGCATGCTGGGCCTGCTGCAGGACAAGGGCTGGCTGGAGCGCCAGCCGCACGCCGAGGACCGGCGCAGCCTGTGCCTCACGCTGAGCGCCGAAGGCCAGGCGCTGTATCAAGCGCTGCAGACCGCGCGGCAGACCCTGTCGGCCCAGGTGCTGGCGGGCTGCGACGACGCCACCCAGGCGCAGCTGCTGGCGCTGCTGGCGCGGGTGCGGGCCAACCTGGACGCGCTGGCCCCCCTGGAGACTGGCGAGGACTGCAGCCACGGCAAGGGTCGATCCTCCCGGTAGGAGCCCCTCGGAGACGCTTCCGACGCTTTTTTCAAGGGATTTTTGCCCCAAGCGCTAGTGCAATATGCCCTGACAGCTATCAAATAGAGAGCAAATCAGCGCCCCTGGATCACGCGAAGCGCCTCGGGCAGCGAATGCACATGGGGCAGGACATGGTCGATGGTGGCGCCCAGCAGCACGGCGCAGACCAGCGCGCCCAGCAGGGGCTTCCAGGTCAGCCGCACGGCGGCGCTGAGCCAGCCCTCGCGCTCCACCCCCGCGGCGGCGCGGGCGGTGGCCACTGAGAAGGCGATCTCCACCGCCACCGTGAGCAGCACATCCCAGCCAAAGAACAGCATGGCGAGCGAGCCCGCGCCCAGAATCAGCGCCGCGCCAATGAGAAAGATGGCCACCACGGGCACGACCACCACCGCGCCCTCGTCGGCGCTGCCCAGTGCATCGGCCGCGCCACCGGCAATGTCGCCCAGCACACTGGAGTCGCTGCTGGAGCCCCCGCTGGACAGGCCTTGCGTCCACCCGCCCCCAAAGTCCCCCGATGCGCCACCGCCGCCAAAGTCGCCCCCACCGGTGCGCGGCAGGGGCACCTGGCCGCCCCCGGAGGGGCCATTGCCGCTGGGCCAGGAGATGTCGGGCACATCCAGACTGCCATCGCCCGATGGCGCGTCCCGCCGCACCAGCCGCGCCGCCCACGCGCGCAGCACCAGCAGATAGCCGATGTAGCCCACCGACAGCGTGACCAGATACCGCAGCGCCAGCGAATCCACGCCCAGCACCATCTGCAGGTGCGAGGTGGCCCACATCAGCAGCAGCGTGAAGCTGCCGATCAGCAACCCGTGCCAGCGCAGGCTGTAGCGCTGCTGGAGGGTGCGCGCCACCGCGCCGTGGTGCGGCATGCGCACCGAGCGCCAGGTGGAGCTGCTTTTTTTCTTGGAGGCAGAGGAGTTGCTGCGGGGTGTGGCCATGGAAGGAGCGCGCTGCGCGTGGTGGCAAACAGACGGCGCCATTTCACACCAGTTTCAAGCCACCCTTCGCGCAGTCGGCCCCCGCTGCGTGAACTTCTGCGCGAACCGCTGCCGTAGGCGTTGGCGTCAGGCCACGCCGTCCACCACCACCGGCACGCGCTGCGCCAGGGCACACATCAGCTCGTAGCCCACGGTGCCTGCCGCCTGCGCCACCTCGTCGATGGACAACACCACACCGTTGCTGGCCCGGCCCCACAGCGTGACTTCGCTGCCAAAGCCCACGTCCACACCCGCCTGCTGCAGGGGCGTGAGGTCCACGGTCACCATATCCATGCTCACCCGCCCCACCAGGCGCGTGCGCACACCGTTCACCAGCACCGGCGTGCCAGTGTCGCAGTGGCGCGGGTAGCCGTCTGCGTAGCCACAGGCGGCGATGCCGATGGTGAGCGGGCCGTCGGCCGTGAAGCGCGATCCGTAACCCACGGTGTCGCCCGCCTGCAGCTGCTGGGTGGCAATGAGGCGGGTGGACAGCGTCATGGTGGGTTGCAACCCCCAGTGGCTGGCGTTGTGCTCGGGGAAGTCGGGGGCGCTGCCATACACCACGATGCCAGCGCGCACCCAGTCGGCACGCACGCCCGCATCCTGCGCGTGGCGCAGCGTGGCGGCGCTGTTGCTCAGGCTGCGCTCGCCGGGCAGGTCCTGCGCGGCGGCGTTGAAGGCGGCCATCTGGTGCGCAATGCCACGCGGGCCGTCGGCGTCGCTGAAGTGGGTCATGAACGAAATCTCGTCCACCTGCGGCAGCGCATTGAGCCGGGCCCACGCGGCGCGGTAGCGCTCGGGCGCGAAGCCCAGGCGGTTCATGCCCGAATTCATCTTGAGGAACACCCGGTGCGGCACCTGCGTCTTGTGCGCGGCCAGCATGTCGATCTGCTCGTCGCAGTGCACCGCATGCCACAGGCCCAGGCGCGAGCACAGCTCCAGGTCGCGCGGCTCGAACACGCCTTCGAGCAGCAGGATGGGCCCGCGCCAGCCCAGGTGGCGCACGCGTTCGGCTTCGGCCAGGTCCAGCAGCGCAAAACCGTCGGCGGCGCGCAGGCCCTCAAACACGCGCTCGATGCCGTGGCCATAGGCGTTGGCCTTGACCACCGCCCACACCTTGGCGTCGGGCACCGACTGGCGCACGCGCGCGAGGTTGTTGTGCAAAGCGGCGGTGTGGATGGTGGCGGTGATGGGACGGGGCATGGAACGAAGCAGTTGGGGCGGGGAAATCTACCGGGGAATACCTGCAGGATTCTGGCACTGCAGCCGTTTATCCGCGTGATATAACCGCCTGTCTCCTGCTACGGTTACTCACAATTAACAGTGCATCAGCCCAACTGATGCACCACCAGCCATTCGATGAAGCGCGGTTTCTACACCATCATGTCGGCGCAGTTTTTCAGCTCGCTGGCCGACAACGCACTTTTCGTGGCCGCCGTGGAACTCCTGCGCTCTGAGGGCGCCCCCGAATGGCAGCGCGCCGCCCTGGTGCCCATGTTTGCGCTGTTCTATGTGGTGCTCGCGCCCTTTGTCGGGGCCTTTGCCGATGCGCTGCCCAAGGGCAAGGTGATGTTCATCAGCAATGCCATCAAGGTGGTGGGCTGCCTGATGATGCTGTTCGGCTCGCACCCGCTGATTGCCTACGCGGTGGTGGGCCTGGGCGCGGCGGCCTACTCGCCCGCCAAGTACGGCATCCTGACCGAGCTGCTGCCCGCGTCGCAGCTGGTCAAGGCCAACGGCTGGATCGAGGGGCTCACCATTGCCTCCATCATCCTGGGCGTGCTGCTGGGCGGCCAGCTGGTGGGGCAGCACATGTCGGCCCTGCTGCTGGGCATCGACATCCCGATGATCAACACCGGCGTGGACACGCCCGCCGAGTCTGCGATTGCCGCGCTGATCGTGGTGTATGCCGTGGCCGCCTGGTTCAACACCCGCATCCCGCACACCGGCGTGGAAATGCGCCCGCTGCGTGCCGACCCTGCGCGCAGCATCGTCTCCAACACATTGAGCCTGCTGCCCGACTTCTGGGCCTGCAACAGCCGCCTGTGGCGCGACAAGCTGGGCCAGATCTCGCTGTCCACCACCACGCTGTTCTGGGGTGCGGGCGGCAACCTCAAGTTCATCGTGCTGGCCTGGGCCGCCGTGGCGCTGGGCTACAACACCACGCAGGCCTCGGCCCTCACGGGCGTGGTGGCCATCGGCACGGCCGTGGGCGCCGTGGTGGCCTCGATGCGCATGCGCCTGGACATGGCCACCAAGGTGATCCCGCTGGGCATTGCCATGGGGCTGCTGCTGATCCTGATGGTGTTCATCAGCAACATCTGGGTGGCCATCCCCTTCCTCATCATCCTGGGCGGCCTGGGCGGCTACCTGGTCGTGCCCATGAACGCGCTGCTGCAGCACCGGGGCCACAACCTCATGGGCGCAGGCCGCTCCATTGCCGTGCAGAACTTCAATGAGCAGGCCTGCATCCTGGCGCTGGGCGCGTTCTACAGCCTGTCACTCAAGTTCGGCCTGTCAGTGTTCGGCGCCATCACGGCCTTCGGGCTGGTGGTGGCGGGCGTGATGTGGCTGATCCAGCGCTGGCACCAGAACAACTGCGTGCAGCACCGCGACGAGGTGGAGCACCTGCTGCACATTGCGCGGCACGACACACACCACTGAGAAGCCCCCTGAGCGGCTGCGCCGCCTCCCCCGGAGGGGAACGCACCCGGTGGCCTGGCAGAGCCAGTTCCACGGGTGCGCTGGCAGGGCGGTGTGCCAGTTTCTGGCGCTGCGCCATTTACTATCATTTTCATAGCTACCAGCGCTTATCTATTGCGCGGTAGCGGCCATTTTTTCTTCCATGCAATCGCCCCTGCCCTTTGCCGCCCTGCTGTTCAACGCCTTTGTCTGGGGTCTGGCGTGGTGGCCGTTCCAGCACATGCACCAGGCGGGGCTGCACCCGCTGTGGGCCACGGCGTTCATGTATGCGGTGGTGCTGCTGGCGCTGCTGGCGCTGCTGGCCTGGCGGCCGAGGATCCTGGCGCAGGTGCGGGCGCACCCTGAGCTGTGGTTGCTGGCGCTGGCCTCGGGCCTGAACAACGTGGCCTTCAACTGGGCCGTGACCATTGGCGACGTGGTGCGCGTGATCCTGCTGTTCTATCTGATGCCCGCCTGGGCCGTGCTGCTGGCCTGGAAGGTGCTGGGCGAGCGCCCCACCCCGGCGGCGCTGCTGCGCCTGGCGCTGGCCTTCACGGGCGTGGTGCTGGTGCTGCTGCCCGAGGGCGCGCCCGCATCGCGCCTGCTGCAGAACCTGTCGCTGGCCGATGGGCTGGCGCTGCTGGGCGGCTTCATGTTTGCGCTCACCAACGTCACGCTGCGCCGCCTGCACGCCGTGCCCGGGCCCGCGCGCATGTTCTCGATGTTCGGTGGCTGCATGCTGATGGCACTGGCCGTGGCCTGCGTGGGGCTGCAGGTGGGCGTGGTGGAACCGTTCCCGGCCGTGAACGCCACCTGGCTCACCACCGGTCTTCTGCTGGCCGGCGTGCTGATGTTGGGCAACTGGGCGCTGCAGTTCGGCGCCGCCCGCCTGGCGGCGGGCACCACGGCGCTGGTGATGCTGTCGGAGGTGATGTTTGCCAGCGTGTCCTCGGCCCTGCTGGGCGCTTCCACCCTGAGCACGCGCACCGTGCTGGGCGGCACGCTGATCCTGCTGGCCTCGCTGCTGGCGGCGCTGCAGTTCCGCCGCCCGGGTGCTGCGGGTCATTGACCCGCGTGCGCACAGGCATGGGCGGCTGGGGCTACGATGGCCCGTCATCCCCACCCGGAGAACCCGCATGCCCACCAGCATCTACGACTTTGAAGCCCTGCAGATCAACGGCCAGTCCGTGCCCCTGTCGCAATACCGGGGCAAGGTATTGCTCATCGTGAACACCGCCAGCGCCTGCGGCTTCACCCCCCAGTTCGGCGGGCTGGAAGAGCTGCACAAGCAATACGCCGACCAGGGCCTTGTTGTGCTGGGCTTCCCCTGCAACCAGTTCGGCGCCCAGGACCCCGGCAGCAACGACGAGATCGCCAGCTTCTGCCAGCTCAACTACGGCGTGAGCTTCCCGATGATGGCCAAGATCGATGTGAACGGCGCCAATGCCTCTCCTCTCTATCAATGGCTCACCGCCGAGGCCCCCGGCCTGCTGGGCAGCAAGGCCATCAAGTGGAACTTCACCAAGTTCCTGGTCGGCAAGGACGGCCAGGTGATCCGCCGCTATGCGCCGCAGGATGCGCCGAAGAAGCTGGCGGGGGATATTGAGGCGGCGTTGGCCTGAGCCTGCAACCTGGGGTCGGTGCGGGCAGCACCGTCCACTGCGCCGTGCCGTAACACACGACGGTTGGCTTGTCGGATCTCATCACGCTCCGGACGCATGTCCGGCGTTACCAATTGATGCGCCATGTAGGCATTTGTGAAAGCTGAATCAAGCAGTTGCCTACAGACGCATTGACGTCAAAACAGCAGAAAACACCGGCGACACTCGGCGTCGTTTCAGAGTGGCAGAGACCACTCGGCCGCATCTTCTGCTGTTTGGGAGGCCCCTCTTCATGTCTGCTTTCGCTGAATGGCGAGCGTGCTTTGCCGCTGCGTCATTTCTTGTCGCCGCCTGCGCTGCTCAAGCCCATGACTTTGTGAACATCCCACCAGCCTTGTGCGTGCCGGTGGACCGCAGCGTGGGTCTGCCTGCCGACATGGAGCCCTACCGTGCCGCAGTGCGTATTTGTGCCATCGCACAGCAGCCCCCTTCCAAGGCTGTGCCGGTTGCTGCCAGTGTGCGCCTGCTCAGCGTGTTCACCGACGACTATTACAAAACCTTGCCCGCTGATGCGCCGTGGCGCGACTTTCCTCTGCCCATGCTCGTTGACGCAACGGGCCGCTGCCTGGGCCGCATCCCGCACCTCTTCCCAGTCGATCCCCCGCAGGAGTTGACCATCAGCGCCGGGCGATGGCAGCGCGGTGTCCCGCACGAACTGCGCCTGAAGGTGCAGTCCCCTGCCGTGGGCGGTGACTCCACGCTGCCCAGCCTGCACTGGAATCCTCGCAAGGGGACCTATACCCCCAAGAACACCAACCCTTCACAGGACAAGACCTCGTGCCCACAGACGTAGCCGAAACCACGCAGTCCGTCAGCAAGCTCAAGCAGGCTTGCGATGCTGCCTATGCGCTGTATCCCAACTCATGCAGCCATGCCGTCTGGCATGTGATCAAGCAGTACCTGCCCAACCAGGCTTGGATGAGCGCCAACGCACTGGTCGAACACATGCGCGGGCAGGCGCACTGGAAGATCGTCCCGGCAGGACAGGTGGGCCGTCTGGCGCGCGAAGGTGTGCTGGTGGTGGGCGGCAAATCCGAGGCCACCAACGGGCACGTGATCGTTGTCTACCCTGGGCCAGACACGACGGCGGGCGGCTATAGCTATACCCGCGACGGCAAGGCAGAGACCCTGCGCACGCGGGGCAGTTACGCGCCGGCCATGTCCACCTCGTTGGGCTCGTGGCCAGGTGCCAAAAGCCGGGGGGACAAAACCATCTGGGACCCTTGGGCCAACGACGCCAAATTCGCGCTGGTCACCTTCTGGCAACTGGTGCAATAGCGGACAGGGCCGCTGTGCGGCTCTGCCACCGCCACGGCACCGAGTCTCGTCTTCGATCGTCTGTGGCGGGATTTGCGCCACCAAGGTGACGCCTCCGCCAGTCGCTATCTGGCTGGCCGCGAAATGTGTCCCGCCGGTAGCAGGCCGCCGCGCCAGTGGCCCTCTGAGGGCCTCCGCGCGGACTGGCGAGGACCTACTGGCAGTTCCAGGCCGCTCAAAGAGTCATCGTTTCAGCGCGCAAGTTTCCATCATTATTTTTTCAACTCGAAGGGATGTCCATGCTCTTTCACACACGCTTCGCCCCCGTTGGTTTGCTGACCGCCGCCGCACTGCTGCTAGCAGGTTGCGCCGACACGCCGCCCCCGCCGCCGGAGCCCGAAGTGGCTGCCGCGCCCGCCCCTGTACCCCCCGCCCCCCCGGCTGAACCCGCGCCCGCACCGGTGCCGGAGGAGCCGCGCCTGCCTGAGGACGGCATGGTGGCCCAGTTCAAAGCTACCCAAGTCAAGCTGTCGCCCGAGACACAGGCCATCCTGACCCGCCTGGCCGCCACCCGCGAACCCACAGAACGCTTGGAGATCACCGGCTACTGCCACCGCAAAGACGCACCGGTCGATGCCCGTGAGATCGCATTGATGCGTGCCATGGCCGTGCGCAACGAACTGGTCAAGCAAGGCGTGCCCGCCAAGTCCATCCGGGTGAAGTTCAACACTACGCAGGCACTGCATGCGGTGAAAATCATTTCGAACTAGGGCAGGGTATCTCCTACTCGATCCAAATGAAGCCTGGGCCGCAGACGGCCTTGAATTGCGCTGCTGTTCCAGATCGCGCACATGCCCGGCTCGTAGACGTAGGTGCCCGTCTGCCCGCCACGGCTTTCCTGCAGCAGCCGCATTTCGTCTCAGGTGAAGTGCGTGGTTCCAAAGCTGTCGGTCTTGGCGATGCGCCTGCCCAGTGCGTCGTACTGGTAACTAAAGACCTGGCTTTGCGGCTGGCCGTCTTTGCCCGCCCGCACCACCGCCACCTGGGTCAGCCTGTGCTGGTGGTCGTAGCGGTAGTGCTGCTCCGTGTGGCTGCCTATGCGTTTTCTGATCAGCCGACCGAAGCCGCTGTTCTATGCCCAGCCTTAGCTGATTGCTCCTACGGTCGGTACGTTTAATTAAATTGCCTCAATCAAAACCGGGACGCAAAAAAGTAGAAATCATATTTTCTATATTAACATTTCCATTGGGGTCAAGCGACTTAATTTCACGCAACAAATTAACAAACTGTCGAAATATCTCCCCATCAGTCTGCTTGAATTCAAAAACACCGTTATCCTGATGACTTTCATCGATTTTTTGAAGAACAAAAACAGCCCCCTCATCCTGCAACAAATTGATTGCACCAATATCAATCAAATCTTTAATTGCCGCAATTTCATCCTTGTAATCCATAATAGTTGGAAATTTTGCGTACTTTTTTGAGATTAATCATAATTATCTCAAGCTAAAAAGGAGAGCCATCTAAAGGAATATGCGCACCATTTTTATCGACACCAAATGGCCCCATGTTCCGTCAGTTCTATAGTTATTACCACCGGGACCTTTAATGCTAGCAGCAGGGCCGGCGCCAGCATTTGAACCCGGGAAATTCGCGGCAGCAACAGGGTTTGCGCCATACCCATGAATACCATAAGGCGCGTTTTCGTGCTTGAATCCACCAGAGGGAAATTTTGTTGGATTAGGATGGAAAATATTAGGCAATCCGCCTTGACGCGCCCAAACCTGAACGTCAGGATAATTTAGCCGACCATTTTTCACCAGATCAGCCGGACTACTGGGACGTTGAGAAAAACGACCTGTTTCATTATTTCTCCACCGATTAGCTTTTGAGTCAAAAGAGCAACTCCAACCCCAAGGATCAATCCAGCCAACAGGGTTCGGCGCATACTGGTGCAGGTTCAATCCGCCCGACAGCCCAATCGTATCCGGCGTCGTAAACGCCCCCAGATCCGCGTCGTAGTACCGGAACGTGTTGTAGTGCAGCCCCGTTTCCCTGTCCAGGTACTGCCCCTGCATCCGCAGGTTCTGCTGCAGCGATATCGCCTGGCCTACGGGTTGAAATTGCGACGCACCTACTGCGTTAGAACTTTGCCATTGCTCGCTGACCGTGCAGCCATAGGTAGGGTACCGCGCCGTCCACAATACGTTGTCGTTGTTATCGCTGAACTCTTCCGAGGGGTATTTGGCTGGGTGTGGAGGTAGTACCCCTGTGCGCCCGGCGACTTCGGTACCGGCGGTCTCGCTTCGCGGCTATCTTGCGCACGTTCACTTCGCACTCTGTTTGGGTCGGCGTTAGCGACTGCATTCACAGAGTGATAAGTTGAACTAATTTGCCTACTGTGCGTTCTTGTTGGGTACTACTTTTTTTCTGCCCTCTCCATGTCACAAGGCCAGCGACTCAAAACAAGCCTTTTAAATTGACATGACTACATGCCAAATAGCAGATATTAACAGCACATTTTCACCCTACATTTATCGGCTTTCTGGTGCAAATGTGATATACGTAATCCGAATCATCGAGCGGTTCGTCCCTCAAAGAGGCACGAACGTGAATAAACCAATCAAAACTCCCTGCCACCACATACAACACATCGCTGCTGTAACAAGCCATTGAACGCTCTTCTCGCAGGAAGGCACTGGCTTGTTTTGGATTTGTGCAATAAAACTTAGGAGGAGTTTTTCTATTAAATCTGCCCCCCTCGAACAAGAATACCTGATTTTCCTTTTGAAAAAAGTTTTGATCGAGCACTGTGCGATCTCCGACCAGCCGCATCGAGCTGTCATAAAGATACGGCCCAGAAAAATTAAAACTCCAGGTCTCTTTGCCTGAATGACTCATAGTAGCCCTGTCGAAACACTTCTTCTTAGTCACATAAGATCCTCTAAAAAATTTATAGAGAAATACTTTATGCAATCTGACTGACTGTCCTATCTCGATTAATTCTCCAGGCAACTGCATATCAGTCATCAAAAAATATGTGGCCTTGATCTCGCCCACTTTGATCTTTCCACTTTATGTGAGGTCGATCGTTCCCTACACCACCGTCAACCTCACCCTTATTCCAACGCTGTTTCGCAGGCAGTCGATTTCCGCCACGATCAGCTCCTGGCTGAGGTTTATGAACTTGGTAGCCCTTGCTGTAATCTCCATCATTAGAATACATTTTTCTTCGATCCATGTTGCCTCGTGCCTGCGTAAGCAATGCTTTCGCATCTGCTGCATTCGCGACTCGAATATCCCCCTTGCCGCCATTTTTTAGCGATTGCACCGCAGCATCCCATTGCTTCGTTCCAGGCCGAACAACAGGCAAATCGCTTGCTTTGCTGTGGCCTACGCCAGTCATTCGACAGACGGGACTTAAACCCCAAGGATCAATCCACGCGATCGGATTGGGTGCATATTGATGCAGGTTGATGCCACCACCGAGCCCAATCGGATCCGGCGTCGTAAACGCCCCCAGGTCCGCGTCGTAGTACCGGAACGTGTTGTAGTGCAGCCCTGTTTCCCTGTCCAGGTACTGCCCCTGCATCCGCAGGTTCTGCTGAAGCTGCACTGTCTGGTTCGCTGACTGCTGTTGCGGCCGCTGAACTGGCCTGCCCGCTTCGTCGTAGCTTTGCCATTCCTCCCGGACCGTACTGCCCCATGTGCTGTACTGCGCTGTCCACACCAGGTGGCCGCTGGTGTCGCTCAGTTCTTCCGGCAGGCCGTTGGGCTGGGTGTGGAAGTAATACACCTGCGCTGCCTGCACCGTTGGAGTTGCGGCTGCGGCTGTGGTCTTTGCATCCGCTCTGGCAAAGCCATTGGTGAGCCCATCGTTCGCAGCCGCCCCCACGTTGAACCGGTCGCTCCAGCCCGGGTTGGTCGTGGGCACGCTGGCCTGCTTGCCTTGTGCACTGTCTGATCCTCCGCCCAGCGCATGCGCCGCCGCAGCGTGTGGCTCTATGTCGCCGCTTCCGTCGATGCGCGCCAGGGGCACGTAGCTGCCCGGCTCGTAGACGTAGGTGCTCGTGTGCCCGCCACGGCTTTCCTGCAGCAGCCGCATTCCGTCCCAGGTGAAGTGCGTGGTGCCAAAGCTGTCAGTCTTGGCGATGCGCCTGCCCAGTGCGTCGTACTGGTAGCTGAAGACCTGGCTTTGCGGCTGGCCGTCTTTGCCCGCCCGCACCACCGCCACCTGGGTCAGCCTGTGCTGGTGGTCGTAGCGGTAGTGCTGCTCCGTGTGGCTGCCGATGCGTTTTCTGATCAGCCGGCCGAAGCCGTCGTAGTCGTAGCGCTTGTCCTGCAGCACCTTGACGCGGTTGTTTTGTACCCAGCCCCTGCCCTGGCTGCTGAGGCTGCTTTCCTCCAGCGCGCTGATACGGTTGCCCGCCAGGTCGTAGTGGAAGTGTTCGTTGCGCTCGGGCTGGTTCGACAGCGTCTGCGTGATGCGCCCGCCCTGGTCGTAGCGGTGCAGGGTATGCCCCTGCTGGCTGTGCTCCACGCTGATGAGTTCTCCGTTCCTGTCGTAGCTGTAGCGTTTGAGCAGCACGTCTTCGGCGTTGTGCCGCTGCTGCAAGCGCTGGCTCCAGTCTGCGCTGTGGGGGCTCCAGGGGCCATCGGCACCTTGGTCGGTGCCGATGCCGCGCCCTACCCGCAGCATGGCTGGCCGCACCCAGGCCGCCGCTTTGCGACCAACACTGTCGTAGGCAAAACGGCTGGCCAGACGGCCTTGCGTGCGCAGCACCTCGCGGTGCAGGTCGTCGCGCTCGATGTCGGCCAGGACGGCACCGTCCAGGTTGATCTGGTGCAGGTGGCCACTGCCGTAGTACAGGTGGTTCAGCGCGCGCCCGTCCGGCAGCCTGGTGCCGATGCGGTTGCCCAATGCGTCGTATTGGTGGTGCAGCGCGCTGCTGCGCTGCTGACCTTGTACGGCGTGCCCGGCGGTTTCCTGCAGTACCTGGCCCAAAGCGTCGTATTGCCAGGTGTGCTGTGCAACGACTTCGCCAAGAGGCGTGCTGTGTTGCGCCGTCAACAAGTCGCCGGTGGGGCTGTATGCATAGTCGATCCGGGCTTGCAGCTCGGGCGGCGCCTGAGTTGCGGCTGCGCCCGCCTGCGCGGCCGCACCGGGTGTGTAGACGTTCTTCTGAACCAGCTGGCCCGCGGCATCGCGCATCAACTGGGTGTGGATGGGCTGCACCTCGGCGTGGCCCGGCACGGCGTCGCCCTGGCCCTGGGGCATGGGGTGTTCGGTCACGCCGACGACCTGGTGGGCTGCATCGTAGTGCAGCACTTGCCGGGTGCCGTCGATGCGGGTCTCGGCCACCAGGCGGTCCGCCGCATCGTACGAGAACCGGTACGCCTGGCGGTTTTCATTGACCAGCGCCGACAAGCGCCGTGCCGCGTCATACCCCAGCTGGATGTTGCTGGTGAGTGCGCCAACCGCTTTGGAGCGCCCTGTCAGCTGGCCGCGCTGGTTGTAGCTGTAGCTGGTGGTATGGCCCAGCGCGTCGGTCGCGATCACGCACTGGCCCGCCGCGTCATAGCGGTACTGGTGCTGCGCGCCGTCCGGCAGGGTCAGCTGCAACAGCCGGCCCAGCGGGTCGCGCTCGAAGACGGTGGACTGGCCCAGGGCGTCGATTTCCTGGTGAAGGTGGCCCTGCGCGTCGTACGTGTAGCGGGTGGTCTTGCCGCTGCAATCGGTGTAGGCGGTCAGCAGGCCCCTGGCATCCCAGCGCAGCTGCTTGCGCCCGCCGTGGGCATCGGTCACCAGAACGGGCAGGCCTCGGTCGTCGTTCGCGTAGCGGGTCACGTGGCCCAGAGGGTCAGTCTCCGCCACCAGATTGCCGTGGTCGTCGTACTGGTAGCGCCAGGTTCCGCCGCCAGGGTCTTCCGTCGCGACCAGCAGGCTGGCCGGGCCGGGGCTCCAGCGCTGGCGGTGCGTGCGTCCCAGGGCGTCCGTTTCTGCGGTGAGGTTGCCAGCGTCGTCGTAGGTGTACGTGGTGGATCGCCCCAGCGCATCCGTATGGCCCAGCAGCTGCTTGGTGGTGCCCCACACCTGCGTGGTGGTGTGGCCCAAAGCGTCTGTGTAGCGGGTGATTTCGTGGTCGGCATTCCAGTGCCACTGCTGACGGCGGCCCAGGCCGTCGGTGACTTGGGTGCTTCCGCTGCCGTCGCCATGCAGGCCGTATTCAAAGGCATACGCTTCGCCGTCGTCCGTCCAGTGCCGCACCACGCGCGCATGGGGGCCGGGGCGATTGCCGATGCCTTGGGCATACTCCTGCCATTCGTAACTGCACAGCAAGCCGCCGGGCAGCTGGTGGCTCGCCATGCGGCCGTCTGCATAGGTGAACCTGCGGGTCGTCTGCCCTGCGCGGTCTCTCACTTCGGCCAGTTGGCCTTCGGCGTCGTAGCGGTAGTTCACCAGCGCGTGCGCAGCCTCACCGCTCGCGCCCACGCGCAGATGAATCTGCTGCAGCCGGGCGGTGCCCGGAACATACAGAAACTCCAGGAGCCGGCCTGCGCTGTCTGTCACGTGGGTGAGCACACCGTGGTCACCGTAGCGCAACGCGTGGTAGTTGCCGTTGCGGTCCTCGATTCGCTGCAGGTGCAATACGCCCACCGCCGCAGCATCACCCACGCTCCCGGCGGGCGCCTGTCCGAACCATTGGTACATGCCTTCAGCTGTGACGACGACGTAGTCGCCGCCTTCACTGCACAGCACGCCGATCCCCTCGGCAACGCTGAACAAGCCTTGGCCCGGCGCCGGGCGGCTGAACTGTATGTCGCGCCCATCCGCGTCGTAGTAGGTGACGGCGGGCCGGCCCTCCGGATCGTGGTCCAGGTGCAGCTGCACCGTGTAGGGTGTGCTCCAGCCGCGGCCCAGCGGGCCGTCGCTGCGCCCGTCCAGGCTGTTGTAGATGCGCTGCCACGCCACCGGCAGTACGCCGGGCAGCACGAAGTCCAGGTCGCTCCCATCGGCCAGGAGCTTGGCGCCCGTGGCGATGTGCACAGGGTTGCCCAGGATGGCCGGCATGGTCATGGCCGCTGAGCCTGCGGCTTGCGCAGCCTTCAACATGCATTCCGCGTTTTTGACGAGCGCCTTCGGATCCTTGACCAGCTTCCAGAGACATTTGATGTTCTTCAGGAGATTTCGGGCCTCCGCAATGAATAGTGCCGCCCGCAGCAGTGGATTGACCTCGTCGTCGTAGTCACGCACCGTCTCAGGAGCCCCGCCAATAAAGACGTTGGGCGAGCCTGCATGAATGGTGGCCCCGCACACGACCTTGTCGCCCTTGCGGGCAGCCAGGGCTTCATTGATGACGGTCTGCTTGGGTCCGACCGCCGCGCCCTGCGCGATCAGGTTGACGGGCGTGATGGTGTGCTTGCCGCAAACCACTTCGTCCAGGGGTACCGCGTTGGTGGCCCGCGCAGCGGGAATGCTGTTGACGAACACATCGGGTGAGCCGGTCGTGATGGCCCCGGTCACATCCCAGGTTTCAGGGACCAGCCAATCGGCAATTTTTTCTCCGATGGCGCCCCCCGCCATGCTGACAGCGAGGGTGGCCAGCGCTCCGGTCAGCACGATGGCTCCCGCGAGGATCGGCGCCGCCAGCCCTCCCGTGACCACGGTGCCGACGGCTGCAACACCAGCTGTCACCCCGGCCGCGATGGTTCCAGCGCACAGCGCACCAAGCGCGGCAGCGCCTGCGGCTATGCCCACCACCTTGGCCAGCAGGCGTGCGTTGGCATTGCTGTGGGCAATGGGGTCGCCCAGTCGGGCCGCGGGTGGAAACTGACTCATGGGCGAAGGGGGTCGTGGAACGAGGGGTGAGGCGGCTGCCGGGTTGCGCTACGGGGAACTGCGGCGTCAACGAGTGCCGAGGTCCGTTGATGGGCGTCGGAGCGGCTCCCGGGACGCGGGCTCGCAACCCGACGCTGCCTGGTTCAGTGGCGCGGCTGGAAGCTTGCGCAGATGGCCAGCCAGGCATTCTTCTGCGCGTCGGTGATGGGCGCGGCAGACGCCGCCGTGAGCACCAGCACGCTGGCGGCGTCCGGCAACAGCCACGTGCGTTGCCGCTGGTAGATGACTTGGCCGTTCTGCGTGAACTGCTGGGCAAGTTCCACGGCAATGGTTTGGTCCCTGTCGGGGGCCTTCTGCGCGTGTTTTTCCTGGATGGAAAACTTGCTGACCTGCAGCGTCACCGCCTTGATCTGGCGGTCGACGAAGGCCTCGAAGGATTCGCCAGGCTCCAGCCTGTCCCGGGTGATGATCAGGCTCAGGTCCAGGCCACTGTGGCCCGTCAGCAGCATGTTCATGCTGTTGTCCCGAAGGCCGTCGGGCAGCGTGAAGCTGCCTTCGTTGAGGTGGAATTGCATGCGAAGGTTCTTTGGTGGAGATGGCTGTCGTGCTGGCGAAAAGGTACGCTGCGTAGGGGGGGTGATTCAGCAGTTGAGCTGGATGGGCGCCCCGTGAACGTCCAGCAACTCGCTCAGCTTGATCAGGCCGTTCTTGCCCTTGATGACGACTTCGCCTTTGTCGGTGAGCTTGAGCGAAGCGACGCCTTCTCCCTCGCCGATGGTCAGCGTAATGCTCTCGCCCGCCTGCAACCGGATGTGCTTGGCCGCCTTCACCAGCACAGAATCCTTCGTGGCCTGGATGTTCACGTTCTGGTCACCGACGACGGTGGCGGTGTCCTGCTTGGAAGCCAGGGTGATGTTCTGCTGGGCGGTGAGGTTCATGTTGCCCGTCTGGGCTTCCGAAGCAATGTCGCCCTTGGACACGGTGTTGCGCTGACCACCTTCGGACACGTGGGTCAGCATGCCGCTCTTGGCCAGTTGGGTGAGCTGCGCGCCGCTGGACAGCGTGATGTGCTGTTTGGCATGCATGGAGGCGCTCTGCCCGGAGCTGATCACGATGGGCTTGGGGCTGATCATCGAATGCCCTTCGGGGCTCACGATCGAAACCACCGGCTTGCTGATGTCCTTGGAAAGCTCTCGCAGCGCCTGCGACTGCGGCATCGCCGGGTCGGTATTCGTGGGCATGAGCGTTTCGGCCCCTGCACCCCCCCCTCCTCCGTCGCCGGCGAGCGCAGCAATGGCAGCCGCCGCTTTCGACAAGGTGGCCATGGCAGCCTTGCCACCGGTCATCGCGGCGATTCCCGAACTCAGCTCCATCATGTGCGATGTCTTGAGGCCATTGATGGCTTCGATGGCGCCGTTCATGGCAGCGACGGCCTCGCCTGCTTCCTCCATCAGCGAAGCCGTGTTGGCCAGGCCTTCACCCAGGCCGTCGAAACCGTCCGGGTTGTCGTGCGCCAGCTTTTGCTTGAAATCCTGCGTATACGTCGTGATCAGCAGCCCCTTGTCCGCCCGGATGGCACCCCACTCATTGGTGCGCAGCTCAAAGCCGTAGCTGCGCTTGGCCTCGGTGCTTTGGTTCATCAGGTAACCCATGTGCAGGTGCGTATTGCCATGGTCGGTGGAGAGCTCGATGTGCTCGATGCCCTTTTGGTCTTCAAACCGCAGCATATGCTTGCCGCCGCCGCCCTTGCTCCAGTTGGTTTGAAAGCCCGACTGGGTCTTGTGCCGGGGCAGCTCCCACGGCGGCATCTGGTCCGCGTTGTAGACACGCCCGGTGATGATGGGGTAGTCCGGGTCGCCATTGAGGAAATCGACCATCACTTCCTGGCCAATGCGTGGCGTGAAGATGCCGCCGTATTTCGCGCCCGCCCAGGGATGGGACACGCGGATCCAGCAGCTGGAGTTCTCGTCCATCGCTCCGATGCGGTCCCAGTGGAACTGCACCTTCACGCGGCCGAACTTGTCGGTCCAGATTTCCTCTCCCGGCGGTCCCACGACCACCGCAGTTTGCGGGCCCTGGCTGCGAGGCTTTGGGGTCACACGGGGCGGCGTGAAGGCCATGCTGGTGGGCTGAGCCTTCAGCACGAAGCGCTGGATGGAGCCCACCTCATCCTTGGTGGTTTTCGGCGTCGGTTTGGCAACGCTGCTCACTTCCGGATTTTCCTGAAAGTGGTACTGGACTGCCGTGATGAGGTACTGCTGGTTCTGGTCGCCGCGCGGGTAGTTCTCCAGGCTGAAGGTGTAGCCGGGCACCAGCGCGCGGCAACTGGACTTGCCTTGCACGACGCTCTCGCGGGTGAGGTTCTCCTGCAGGCGCACACGCACATACGTCTCGCCATCGCCATACTCGGTGTAGCCGCCGGGCCACTCGTAAATCTCGTGGCTGTCGTGCGCGTGGCCGGCCGGCATCTTGCGCATATTCGACAGGTCGGCTTTGGGCTTCTTGAAATCGTAATCGTCGTTGTAGTGGCGACCCGATTTGATCTCTTCCGCCGACTCCCACGCGAAGATGCATTCACGGTCAGAAATCGCGGCTTTTTCGGGCGGGTAGAAGGGAATGGTGGCGGCACCGGGCAAGGCGCTGTGCGACGCAACAATGTCGTCCGCCAGCGTGAGCACATGCTGCCCAGGGGAATGCTGGTGGTAGTAATAGATTCCCTCGTGCTCCATGAGCCGGGACACAAACTGGCAATCTGTTTCGTTATATTGAACGCAATAATCCCAAGTGCGATAAGTGCGCGTCAATTTCTTATCGAATGGCTGCCCATATTTTCCCAGGACCTCTTCAATAATTTCCGGAACCGTTTTGTTCTGGAATATCTTGAAATCGCTTTTACGGGTAGCCAGCCACAACCACGGGCTCAGGCGGGCGCGGTAGGAATACATCCGGTGGTCCTGGCCCTGCATGCCGAACCGGGTGACGATGCCATCGATATGGCGCTTGCCCCCTCCTTCTGTCTCGACCACGATCGTGGCGTTCTTGCCCAGCAGCGCCTTGGGATCGATGCTTTTGCTATCGCTCAGCAAATCCACATCCAGAGCGAACAGCTGGCTGATTTCCTCCGTGCCTTGCAGCTGCCTGAACTTGAGTTGTTCGCCCAAGGGCGTTTGAATGGTGACGCGGCGTTCCATGTGCTGCTGACTATCGAGCCCGTTGGTTTGGATGGCTGGGCATGATAGCTATCGAAGGAGTATTTTCAGTGGTCAGGCCCTCCTGTGAAATTCACAAAATTACCGCAAAAAGTAACCGTGGTAACCAAGCTGGAATAAAAGAGTCTATTTGCAACTAATACGGCCGGGTGAACCGCTGAATTCAGCACGCGCCCAGGTTCCAGCGATTTCGTTCACGCCGGCCATCCGCCTGGCAGCGCAGCACCGGCTCCTGGCCGATCTACGCAGACAGCAGGGCGCAGCGCCACAGAGAGCGTCAGATCGCTGATGCGCAGGTTCATGGACTCGTTGTGCGAGCGGCGCTGACCCGCATCGCTGCGCTGGCTTCACCCACCCGTGCCTGCAGCACGCTTACAGGGGCCTGGCTCAGGACGTTGCGCGGCAAGCCGAACAGCGGCCGCAGCCACCCCACGCGCTGCACCACCGCCGTGATCCCCCAGCACAGCGCCACCGTTCCCGCCACCAGCAGCACGGGCTCCGCCACAGGACCCAGGTGCCAGGGTGAAAAAACCACCACCAGCACGATGATCACCGTCTGGTGCAGCACGTACCAGGGGTAGACCGATGCGTTCGCCCAGCGCAGCCACGACCAGGGGCGGTTGAGCCGGTGGTGGGCCCAGCCCAGGATGGCCAGCAGCGCAGCCCAGAGGTAGGCATCCGCCAGCACACGCAGCGGCAGGCGTGCAGCGCGCACGCTGTGTTGCTGCGCCAGGCCCAGCAGCCCCAGGTACAGCACCAGCAAGCCCAGCGCCAGGCCCAGGGTGCGCCAGCGCTGGCGCACCAGCTCGGCCCACAGGCCCGCATCCAGCCCGATCCAGTAGCCATAGATGAACACGGTGAAGTACACGGCGTGCAGCCAGGCATCCTGGACCAAGTCATGGGTGGGCGGGAAATGCGGCCACAGCAGCACCGAGTACAGCGCCAGCGGCAGCACGGGCACCACGACCAGCCGCGCGCCCCGCAGTCGGGTGAAGGCCTGGCGCAGACGCTGGCCGACGCCGGACTCGGCCAGGGGCAGCAGCAGCGCCAGCACCACGGTGTAGACCCAGAGGTAGGCCAGGTACCAGAGATGGTTCCAGGTGATGCCCACCTCCCAGCCATCGAACGCCCCGGCGGGCCAGCGGCTGCCGGGGTGGTAACGCAGCAAAAACGCGCCAAACCCCGGCGCGATCAGGCCGTTGGCCACGCCCTGCGCATAGGCCTGGTAGGGCACCACCACGGCCATGCCAAAGGCCAGGGGCAGCAGCAGGCGCAGGCTGCGCTGACGGATGAGGCCCGCCGGGGTCTGCCCCCGGGCCACCAGCCCGAAGGCCAGGCCGGAGATGAGGAACACCAGATCCATGCGCCACAGGTTGAGCGCGCGCATGGGCGCCTGCAGCCACTCGGCCGCATGGGGGCTTTTGAGGTGCCAGTGCCAGTCGGCCACATAAAACATGGCAACGTGGTACAGGATGACCAGGGCAAAAGCCAGAGCGCGCAGGGCGTCGATGTCGTGGCGGCGGGGGGACATGGGATGAGGGGCTCCGGGACAAAAGATGCGCCATGGTGGGCCGGGCACCGCGCGGGCGGCCCGGCGATGGGATGGCCCCACCCCTGCCTGGGACCAGCGGTGGCCCCACGGGACGAGCGGCGGCGCCCACTAGGGTCCGCCCCACCCCGGCTGCCTACACTAGGGCATGACCTCTGCCGCACCCACCTGGCCCGACCGCTACCTGCGCAACACGGCGCTGCGCCGTCGCGCCGAGGTGGGCTTCTGGGCCACGGTGCTGCTGGTGCAGGCGGTGTTCAACGCGGTGGTGACCTCACTCGACCTGGCCAGCGCCGGGCGGCAGGTGCTGGCCTGGGAGCCCTGGGTGTGGGAGGTCTCCAGCGTGGTCGTGGTGGCGGCTCTGATCCCGGCCGTGGTGGCGTTCGAGCGGCGCTTTGGGCTGCACGGGGATACCCTGGCGCGCCACCTGCCCTGGCATGTGCTGGGCAGCGTGGTCTATTGCACCCTGCACCTGGCCGGGATGATGGCGCTGCGCCACGCCGCCTACGCCATGCTGGACACGCCCTACCGCCCCGGGACCTGGTGGGCCGCCTGGGGCTATGAATACCTCAAGGACGTGCGCACCTATGTGCTCATCGTGAGCACACTGGTGGGCTACCGCTTCTTGCTGCTGCGCCTGCAGGGCGAGGCGCGCGTGCTGGATGCGCCCGAACCGGCCCCGGCCCTGGCCGCTACCGCCCCAGGCCCTGCAGAGCCCCAGCCTGCGCCGCCGCCCGTGGCCCCGGCTGCACCAGAGCCGGACATCCCCCCTGCGCCACCGCCCACCCCGGCACGGCCCGAGCGCTTTCTGGTACGCAAGCTGCGGCGCGAATTCCTGATCGCTGCCGCCGACATCGCCTGGCTGCAGGCCGAGGCCAACTACGTGGGCCTGCATGTGAACGGGCACGACTACCTGCTGCGCTCCACGCTCACCGATTTTCTGGCCCAGCTGGACCCGGCGCGCTTCGTGCGCGTGCACCGCAGCTACGCCGTCAACCTGGACGCCATCGCCATGATCGAGCCGCTGGACAGCGGCGATGCGCGCCTGGTGATGAAGGACGGCAGCACCGTGCCCTGCAGCCGCCGCTATCGGGATGGGCTGGCGCCCCGCGTGGGCTGAGAGCGGCCCCTCAGGCAGTGAGACCCGGTGTCCGCGCTGGTGCCCACTCGGGCGGGCAGGCGGCCATCTCGGCCTCCACCTTGCGCAGCATGTCGGCGAGCGTCTTGCCGGGCTCCTGGCGGAACTGCTCTTCGAGCACCACCAGGTCCACGATGCGGTCGATGCGAAAGCCCCGGAAGTCATTGCGCAGCTCGCACCAGGCCGACAGCGTCCAGACCTTGCCCCAGTAGAAGCAGCCCAGCGGCCGCAGGCGGCGCAGGCTGGGGCGGCCGTGCACATCGGCGTAGTCGATCTGCACCACATGGCGGCTGTGCACCGCCTCACGCAGCGCCTGCAGCGTGGCCTGGGCGCGCGGGTCCAGCCCCACGGACGGCGCATAAAGCGCCTGGGCCTCGGCCGCCACACGCGCGGCCGGGGGCAGCACCGACAGAATCTTGCCCAGGGCGCCCTCCACCTCGCGCGCCAGCCCGGCGTCGAGCCAGGCCTGGGCCAGCCGCGCGGCAGCCACCAGCGCATTGGCCTCGCCCTGGCTGAACATCAGCGGCGGCAGCTCGAAACCCGCACCCAGGCGGTAGCCCACACCGGCCTCGCCCTCAATGGGCACGCCCTGGTGCTGGAGGTCCGCCACGTCGCGGTAGATGGTGCGGGCCGAGACTTCGAGCCGATCGGCCAGAAAGGCGGCCGTGGACAGGCGCCGCCCACGGATGAGCTGAACAATCTGGAACAGGCGGTCGGCACGGCGCATAGGCGGAGAATACCAGTGTTTTAAGGCTCTACCGCCTGTCCATCAAGCACTTATAGCTATATTATTTATAGCACAACACCCACATGGATGGCCACCCTGTCGGGCCCTTCGTAGGCCTCGAAATCCGTGCCAAAACGGCGCCGCACCTGGGGATTTTCGGCAAAGTAATGCCAGATGCGGACCCAGGTGTCGATCACCATCTGCGGCATGTCGCCCTCGCCGCTGAACACGAGGTAGTCACCCGCCTCGATGTCAACGCGGTGCGCGCCGGGCACGGTCTTCTGCACCAGCTCTGGCTCGGCAACGGCCACACCGGCGGTCACGTCGAAAGCGCCATGCTCGTTGGACTCATAGCCGCTGTACACGCCGAAGATGCGGCCATCGTCGCCCCGGCTGGGCAGCTTGCGCTCCCAGCTCTGGCTGAAAAAACGGTTCCACAGGCCGCCCAGGCGTGCAACGGCGGGGTTCATCTCTTCGCTGTTGCGCGTGCGCACAGCAATGCCGGCCACGCTGAACGCGGGGATCCGCAAGGGGGTAGGGGTGGTGGTCTGGGTCATGGCAAGTCCTCTCTCTCGTCTTCAGTGAATGAAATCGGTGCACGGGCCACAGGGCGCCGTGCGAGAGAGGCATGGTGCTTGCACGCTGCTGACAGCCTGATGTCAGTAGCCTGCGCCCACCCCGGTGGCCCGGCATGGGCGCAATGGCCGAGGCGGGGAGGCACCAGGCGCCCGCCTCCACCACCGGTCAGTCGGGCTGCGCGACGATGGCCGCCGTGGCGCGGCGGACCACCGGCAGCACCAGCAGCAGCGTGGGGAAGGCCACCACCCAGGACAGCGCCCAGGCACTGAGCCACAGGCGCGGAAGCTCCAGCGTGAGGCCCGCGACGCGCACCGTGCTGATCAGGGACACGATGAAGGTCATGAGCAGCGACAACAGCAGCGGCATGACCCAGGCCGCCGAGCGTGCGGGCAGCTTGGGCAGACCGAGGAAGGTCTGGCGGGAAGACGGGGGAAGCGAGGAAGGTTGGTTCATTGAAGTTCCAGAAAGCAAACCGGCCAAGCAAGGTGCCGCCCCCGCCCTGCGGCATCGGCAGGCTGGGGGCCACCACCCCGGCAGGGCCGGTGTTGGTTGGCACGTTGATTGACGTAAACGCTTACGGCAACCCATGAACCGGGTCGCGGGGGCGATTCTAGGCCGGGTCGGCCTTGGTCGCTTTGGGCTTAGTCGCTGTGGCCTGCAGACACAACAGGCTCCGCAGCCCCGCTGGCCTGCGCCCGTGCGGCGGCCAGGCGGCGCGCACGTTCGATCTGCTGGCCCACGGTGCGGGGCACCAGGCCGTACATGTCAGCAAAGGCATCCAGCGTCTGGCCACTGGCTTCAAACGCACGCAGCAAGGCTTCGTCCTTGGCGTTGCGGGCGGCCCAGTCGGCAAAGGCTTCTTCGAGCAGGGCGTTGGCCGATTCGTCGCGGCTTGCTACCCGGGCGGTGTAGTCCTCGCGCGTGAGGCCCGAGGCTTCGAACGCAGCAATCATGCGGTTGCGCAGCTTGGGCAGCAGGTCTTCGGTGGCGCGGGCCTTCTTGCGGCGGTAGACCTCCAGCAGCGCGTGGTGCACATGCTCGGGCGCCATGGCCTCCACCGGCTGGCCTTGCAGATCGTGGCGCTTGTCGCCCGCCGCCACGCTTTGCAGGTAGCGCGTGGAGCGGGTGTGCAGGCCCAGCGCCACCTTGAGCGCCTCGCGCTCGAACAGTTCGGGATGGGCGGCCAGGATGTCCTGGAAGATGCCGCGCTTGAGCGGACGGAACACCGCGCCAAACAGGTGCGGGTACAGCGCCGCGAGTTGCTCCAGCGCCGGATGCACGCGCTGGGGCGCACGCGGGGCTGCGCCAGGTGCGGCGGCCTCGGCCGCCCCTTCGGGCGCCGGGCGCCCCTCGGGCTTGCGGCGGTTGCGGCCACCCCGGCGGGACCCGCCCTTGCGCTGCGGCTGGGCCGCACCGGCTTCATCGGCAGGCGCAGCGGTGGCCACAGCGGCGGCAGATTCGGCCACCACAGGCGCGGCCACGGGGGCGGCAGGGGCTGCGTGGGGTTGTTCTTGTGCGGACGCGGAGTCGGTCATGGCAATGCGGTTCGGGGGCGAATGGGATGCGACAAAACCCTCGATCATGCCAGTGTTGCACCCGCAGGCCATCGGAGGCCCGCGGGACGGGGGCTGTGTGAAAGGGCGGACGGCGCCCCGGCCAGCCCCTGTCAGGAGGTGCTCAGCGCCTCGTCCAGCACCTCCACCCAGTGCCTCACCGCCGTGCCCGTGCCGCTTTGCAGGTGGGTGATGCAGCCGATGTTGGCCGACAGGATCACATCGGGTGGCTGCTCGCCAAAGGCCTCGGCCAGCACGCCGAGCTTGCGGTCGCGCAGCTGGTAGGACAGCTCAGGGTTGAGCACTGAGTACGTGCCGGCCGAGCCGCAGCACAGGTGGGCGTCGTTGCGCGCAGTGCGCAGCTGGAAGCCCAGCTGGTTCAGGTGCGCCTCCACCCCGCCGCGCAGCTTCTGGCCGTGCTGCAGCGTGCAAGGGGGGTGGTAGGCGTACAGGGTGTCCGGCTGGTTCACACGGCCCTGCAGCTTGGCGGCCAGCTCGGGCAGCATGGCGGGCAGCAGCTCCGACAGGTCGCGCGTGAGGGCGCTGATGCGCTCGGCCTTGGCGGCGTACTGCGCATCGTCCTTCAGGATGTGGCCGTATTCCTTGACGGTGACGCCGCAGCCCGAAGCGTTCATGACGATGGCCTCGACCCCGCCTGCTTCGACCAGCGGCCACCAGGCGTCGATGTTGGCGCGCATCTCGGCCATGCCACCTGCCTGGTCGTTGAGGTGGAACTTGACGGCGCCGCAGCAGCCTGCCTTGGGCGCGATCACGGTCTGGATGCCCACCGCGTCGAGCACGCGGGCCGTGGCGGTGTTGATGTTGGGCATCATGGCCGGCTGCACGCAGCCCGCCAGCATGAGCACCTTGCGCGCATGTTCGCGGGTGGGCCAGGCGCCAGCGTCCTGTGGTGCGGGCACCTTGGCCTTCAGGGCCTCGGGCAGCAGGCCGCGCACCAGTTGCCCAGCCTTCATGGCGGGGGCAAACAGGGGCGATGGCAGGCCTTCCTTCAGCGCCCAGCGCAGGGCTTTTTCGCCCACGGGGCGGGGCACTTTTTCATCGACGATCTTGCGACCGATGTCCACCAGGTGGCCGTACTGCACGCCGCTCGGGCAGGTGCTTTCGCAGTTGCGGCAGGTCAGGCACCGGTCCAGGTGCATCTGGGTCTTGCGCGTGGGCGTCTCGCCTTCGAGCACCTGCTTGATGAGGTAGATGCGGCCGCGCGGGCCGTCCAGCTCGTCACCCAGCAGCTGGTAGGTGGGGCAGGTGGCGGTGCAGAAGCCACAGTGCACACATTTGCGCAGGATGGCTTCGGCCGCGAGGCCGTCGGCACGGGCGCGGTATTCAGGAGAGAGCTGGGTTTGCATGGTGCATGCCTGGGCGGAGGAAGCAGAAAAAATGTCAGAACGGATTCAGCGCGCGGTCGGAGGGTCCAGGGGCGGATCCAGCGGCGCCTGCAGCGCCAGTGCCTTGCGCCAGGGCTGGCGCAGCCGGGCGCGGTCGGCCCACAGCGGGGGCAGCGACAGGGCCAGCAGCACCAGCGCCAGCGGCACCACAAACACAAAGCCCACATGCTTGAAGCCCGCCGCACCCGCAATGCCACCCACCAGGAACATCCCCAGCAGCCCGGCAAACAGCCGCAGCCGGGCCTGGTTGGCGCGCACCTGCGACTCGGGCGCGGTGCCGGTGCGGTTCCAGTAGAGCATCTTGCCCATCTCGATGCCCAGGTCGGTCACCACGCCGGTCATGTGCGTGGTGCGGATCTGGGACGAGGACATCTTGGTCACCGTGGCGTTCTGCAAGCCCATGATGAAGGACAGCAGCAGCACTGTGAGGGGCACCGCAAACGGCGTGGGCCAGCTCAGGGTGATGGCGCCCACCAGGCCAAACAGCAGCATGAGCACGGCCACCAGCAGCAGCGGCAGCGCAAAGGTGCTGCGCAGCCTGCGCTGGCGCGCCCAGTTGACCATGATGGCCGTGGTGCCCGCGCCGGACAGGAAGGCCCACAGCGCTCCAATGGCCCCCAGCACCAGCTTCATCTGGCCCAGCACCAGGTTGTCGGCCAGCGAGGACAGAAAGCCGGTCATGTGCGAGGTGTAGAGGTGCACGACCAGGAAGCCCCCGGCATTCACGGCGCCCGCATTGAACGCCAGCAGCAGGCCCAGCACCCGGTTGCTGGCCACCGTGCGGCGGTGTCCGGTGAGGTGGCGAAGGCGTCGCATGCGGGGGCGGGACGAGAGTCGGGCGGCTGCGCTTACCAGGCCCGTGCCACGCGGCCGGGGTTGAAGATGCCTGCCGGGTCAAAGCTGTGCTTGAGCCGGGCGTGTATCTGTTCCAGTGCTGCGGATTTGAGGTCAAAAAGGCCTTTTGCGCCTGTCCCACCTGCGCTTGCAGCTACAAAAACAGAAGCATTTCCACCCACAGCCCGTGCGGCTTCGCGCAGGGCCTCGCCCGCCGATTCAGGGGCCTGCACCCAGCGCAGTGCGCCGTGCCACTCCACCAGCGGCTCGGCACCGCCCGGCAGGGCCAGCACCGGGGCGGTGGCGGGCACGGACAGGCGCCACAGCGCGTGGTCGGGGCGCTGCGCGCGATCGGTGAACCACGGCAGGGTCTGCTCGCGGCAGGCGGCCCAGTCGGCGGCCACGACGGCGTTGTCGTCCATGCGCGTGCCACCCATGGTCTTGCACGCGGCCTCCACCGCCGCCACGGCGCCGCGCAGGCGCACATAGAGCGTGCCCACGCCACCGTCTTGCACCCAGCAGCTCGCGTTCAGGGGCAGCGGCTGGCCGCCCCATGCGTGCAGCTGGCGCAGGGCGCTGGCCTGGGCAATGTCGTCAAAGCGCAGCGTGGCTTCGCCGGGCGCCACGGGCAGCACCTTGAGGCTCACCTCGGTCAGCAGGCCCAGCGTGCCCCAGGCGCCCGCCATCAGGCGCGACACGTCGTACCCCGCCACGTTTTTCATGACCTGGCCGCCAAAGGTCAGCAGTTCGCCCTTGCCGTTGAGCACCGTCACGCCCAGCAGGTAGTCGCGCACCGCGCCCACGCTGGCGCGGGCGGGCCCCGACAGGCCCGCTGCCACCATGCCGCCCACGGTGGCGGCGTCCGAAGGCGTCTTGGCGAAATGGGGCGGCTCAAACGGCAGGCACTGGCCACGCTCGGCCAGCACGGCCTCCAGCTCGGCCAGCGGGGTGCCTGCCCGCACGGTGACAACCAGCTCGCTGGGTTCATAGCTCACGATGCCGCGCAGCCCCCGGGTGTCGAGCACCTCGCCATGCAGGGCCAGGCCGTGGAAGTCCTTGGTGCCCCCGCCACGGATACGCAACGGGGTCTGGTCGGCCGCAGCGGCACGCACACGCTCGGTCATCGGGGCAAGGGAAAAGTCCATCCGTGCATCGTAGCGGCAGCGGTGTGCAGCACGGCAGGCGGGGCGCGTGAATTTTTTGAACAGCGCTTGTGAAGGACGGCAGTCTGGTGGACGGGGCCCGCAAGGGGCGCGCTGCCCCTGCTCCACAACACGCCAGGCGAGCCCCCTGCTGGCGCAAAAATGGCCCGCCGGTGGTCGGCGGGCCAAAGAACCAAGAGGAGTAACTCGCTTGTTTTTCTTGCTACCACGCCACGGTGCCACCAGACACCGCAGCGCGTGGGGCGCAGGGCCGAAGATCAGCGGTTGTACGCCGTTTCGCCGTGCGAAGTGATGTCCAGACCTTCGCGTTCGTCTTCTTCCGTGACACGCAGGCCCAGGGTCAGGTCCACAATCTTGTAGGCCACGAAGGACACCACACCCGACCACACGATGGTCAGCAGCACGGCCTTGGCCTGTGTCCACACCTGAGCAGCGATGGAGTAGTCGGCCGCCGTGACCATGGAAGCGGTCACCCAGTCAGCCACGTAGCCGGGGCCGCCAAGGGAAGGCGAGTTGAACACGCCGGTCAGCAGGGCACCCACGATGCCGCCGATGCCGTGCACGCCGAACACGTCGAGCGAGTCGTCTGCACCCAGCAGCTTCTTGAGGCCATTGACACCCCACAGGCAGGCAAAACCACCCACCAGGCCGATCACCAGTGCACCGCCGATGCCGACGTTGCCAGCAGCCGGCGTGACGGCCACCAGGCCCGCCACGGCACCCGAAGCGGCACCCAGCATCGACGCCTTGCCACGCATCAGCGCTTCACCGATGCACCATGCCAGCACGGCAGCGGCGGTGGCCACCAGCGTGTTGATGAAGGCCAGGGCGGCAAAGCCGTTGGCTTCCAGGGCAGAACCGGCGTTGAAACCGAACCAGCCCACCCACAGCAGCGAGGCGCCCACCATGGTCAGCGTCAGGCTGTGAGGCGCCATGGCTTCCTTGCCGTAGCCGATGCGCTTGCCCACCATGAACGCGCCCACCAGGCCCGCCACAGCGGCGTTGATGTGCACCACGGTACCGCCAGCGAAGTCCAGAGCACCCCACTGCCAGATCTGGCCGGCCTTGCCGGTCATGGCGTCGGCCACTTCCTTGGAGGCATAGGCGTCAGGGCCCATCCAGAACCACACCATGTGGGCGATCGGCAGGTAGCTGAAGGTGAACCACAGCACCATGAACAGCATGACAGCGCTGAACTTGATGCGCTCGGCGAACGCACCGACGATCAGGGCACAGGTGATGCCGGCGAACGTGGCCTGGAAGGCGGCGAACACCACTTCCGGAATCACGACACCCTTGCTGAACGTGGCCGCGTTGGCGAACGTGCCTGCCGCGTTGTCCCAGATGCCCTTCATGAACAGGCGGTCGAAACCACCGATGAAGGCACCGCCTTCGGTGAAGGCCAGGCTGTAGCCGTAGATGAACCACAGCACCACGATCAGCGAGAACGTGACCATGACCTGCATGAGCACGGACAGCATGTTCTTGCTGCGCACCAGACCGCCGTAGAACAGCGCCAGGCCGGGCAGGACCATCAGGATCACCAGCAGGGTGGACGTCATCATCCAGGCCGTGTCACCCTTGTTGGGGACGGGCGCTGGCGCTTCTGCTGCAGCAGCAGGAGCAGCGGCGGCTGCTGCGGCCGGTGCGGCAGCAGCTGCGGGTGCAGCGGCGTCAGCAGCCGGGGCAGCGGCGGTGGCGGCCGCCGGTTCGGCAGCTGGGGCCTGGGCCAGGGACAGATTGCCCATGGTCAGCAGACCCAGCCCCAGAATGAAGGAAGCAAGCAGTTTTTTCATGGCATTTCTTCTCTTGTGTCTGTTGCGACCGGGCCCTTACAGGGCTTCCTTGCCGGTTTCGCCCGTGCGGATGCGCACCACCTGCTCCAGGTGGGTCACAAAGATCTTGCCGTCACCGATCTTGCCGGTGCGCGCGGCGGTCTCGATGGACTCGATCACGCGGTCCACCAGGTCGTCCGCGATGGCGGCTTCGATCTTGACCTTGGGCAGGAAGTCCACCACGTACTCTGCACCACGGTACAGCTCGGTGTGGCCCTTCTGGCGGCCAAAACCCTTGACCTCAGTGACCGTGATGCCTTGCACGCCGATGTCCGAAAGCGCTTCGCGCACTTCGTCCAGCTTGAAGGGCTTGATGATGGCTGTCACCATTTTCATTTTGGATTCCTCCGGAATGGGCGCCCAGGGCGCCCATTGAGATTTACAGGGTTTTGGTCAGCGTGACGATCACGCGCGACTTGTTCACGTGGCCGAAGAAGGCCTTCTTGTTGGCGCCGACCACGGCCGCACCCAGCGACAGGCCACCGCCGAAGTCATACGCGCCACCCAGGCTGTAGTCCATGTAGTTGGGCACGCCGGTGTCCTTGATGTCGCTGGCAAAGCGCGTGAAGCCCACCGAGGCCTTCACCGTGACGCTGGGCGCCACTTCCTGGGCAAACGCGAAGTTCAGGTAGCCCGTGTTGCGGCCCTTCAGGCCCGAGCCGGACTTGGCACCGGCAAAGCCGAAGTAGTCCTTGGAGATGGTGTGCGAGTACTTGGCGGTGAAGGGGCCCAGGGTGGCCGCGCCATACAGCTCGGTGGTGTTGCCGTTGCTGTTGCCGGGGTAGATGTAGGTCAGCGCGCCCACATCGAAATCAGCGCCTGCGGCCTTGAACTTGTAGCCGCCATACAGGTCGGATTCGAGCGAGTTGTTGGTCAGCCAGTCCACGCTGGAGTTCCAGTTGCCCACGTACCAGCCGGACTCGCCGAAGGCGTAATCGAAGCCGCCTTGCAGGGCGGGCTTGACGGCCTTGGCCTTGGTGGCGTCCTGGTCCTGGCCACGGAACTTGTAGTTGGTGGTCAGGCTGACGTTGCCGGTGAGCTGGGCACTGGCCAGCATGGGAAGGGTTGCAACAAGGGCAACGCCCAGGGTCTTGATGATGGCGCGGGTCATGTTTCCTCCGGTTGGACAAAGTAGGGACAAGCGCTTTAAGCACGGACCGTGCCATTGCCTCCACAGGCCCAGCGCATGCGGCCCGGGCGCGGTTGCGTTGGGTTACAACAATCCCCAGTACAGTGGTGGGGATCGCGCCGGGCGCAACGCACCCATCTGGTGCAAAAACCCACAAGCCCGCGCCAAAACACCCACACACGCACCCATCTGGGGAGAAACCGCTTCATGAGTCTTGCTTTGGTGCAAAGCCGCGCCCTTCTGGGGATGCTGGCGCCTTCTGTCACCGTGGAAGTGCATCTGGCCAACGGCCTGCCCAGCTTCACGCTGGTGGGGCTGGCCGAGGTGGAGGTCAAGGAGGCCCGTGAGCGCGTGCGCTCGGCGCTGCAGAACGCGGGGCTGGAGTTCCCCACCAACAAACGCATCACGGTCAATTTGGCCCCGGCCGATCTGCCCAAGGACTCGGGCCGCTTCGACCTGCCCATTGCCCTGGGCATCCTCGCCGCCAGCGGCCAGGTGGACGCCAGCCGTCTGGCAGGCTACGAATTTGCGGGCGAACTGTCGCTGTCGGGCGAACTGCGCCCCGTGCGCGGCGCGCTGGCCACCAGCCTGGCACTGCAGACGCAGCAGATCGACACCCAGCTGGTGCTGCCACCCGGCAGCGCCGAAGAAGCCGCCCTGGTTCCCGCTGCCCAGGTGGTGCGCGCGCGCCACCTGCTGGACGTGGTGCGCGCCTTTCTGCCCCCGGGCAGCGTAGCGGGCGGCGATGCCGACGTGGCCAACGACGGCTGGACCCGCCTGGTGGCCACGCCCCTGGCCACCCGCACCACCGGCCCCGACATGGCCGACGTGAAAGGCCAGGCCGGCGCCAAGCGTGCGCTGGAGATTGCTGCGGCGGGCGGCCACAGCGTACTGATGGCCGGACCACCGGGCTCGGGCAAATCGATGCTGGCCCAGCGTTTTGCGGGCCTGCTGCCCGCAATGACGGTGGAAGAAGCGCTGGAAAGCGCCGCCATTGCCAGCCTGGCGGGGCGCTTTCGCCCCGAGGCCTGGGGCCAGCGGCCGACCGGCCAGCCGCACCACACGGCCAGCGCGGTGGCGCTGGTGGGCGGCGGGTCGCCCCCGCGCCCGGGTGGGCATCATCAAAGTTGCGCACAACGGGCCGGCTATATGAATCAATGACTTGCGATTCCTCCAATCACAGTTAGGTCCACAGATCAATCGAAGTTAAAGACCAAAAATGTTTGGAAGAGCCCGTGGAGCATCAGCAGCAGGCTGGCTTGTTGGCGAAAGAGCACACTACAGGTCATCCCAAAAAACGGGATGATCGTCCCAATTTCTGGGACGATGTTGGCTGCCAGCTTCAGGAGCGAAAAAGGCGCAGAATGAATCCATGCCGCGCTTCTGGCTCTCTGAACTCTTCGACCCAGCTGATTCCGAGCTGGCAACGTTCTCCCTCTCTCTGGAAGAATTTGTGGCGCGTACCGGAGGAATGCCTTCGGACGTGGACAAGAGGGAACAGGATCGAAGGGCAAGAATTCAGAGCATTGAGGAAGACGATGCTGTCTTTTGATGCCTTCCGCCTTCATTGAGCTTGTGGTTTGATCGTTCCCTGACCATGCCCAGCCCCTCCAAATTCCCTTCGCCTCCTGATGAGCGATCGATCCCGAGCGAGCGCACCCCATCGGATGAGAATCTTCGGCCCACTCAGTTGAACACCGAGCTACACGCTCGCATCGCCAAGACTGGTAGCGCTCGCCCCTCCACCTACGAGAGCGCGATGAGGGCTCTTCAACGGGTTCGCGAACAACGCGGAGCGGCGGGCTCCTAACGCAGTGCCGTCTCGAATCTCGAAGGTCAGCAACAGTTGAGCCCGTTGTCGCCTCTCCCCTTCAAATCCATCAGGTCGTGGTGTAGCCAGAGAGCGCTTGCTCGGCCGCGAGTCTGCGAAGCTCCTCAACCTCTTTCAACGTCGGCATACCCACCGCGCCCAGATCACCCTGGTTGCAGCAGACCTTGGCCAGCAGATGCGCATGAAAGAGAGTGGCTCGCTCATGAGGAGCACCGCACTCTGCCGCGAACAGGCCGCGCCGACCGGAAAGCAGCTGCAGAGCCGTCACCAGCGACCAGTTTGATCCGTGCGCGGCCTTCAATCTAGCGATCGCCGCCTCCTGTTCACCACTTTCTGTCGCCCATGCGAGCACCACTTGCGCGCATTGCCGCACAAGAGGCAGTTCAGAAGGTGCGGCAGCACGGGCCTTAGCGATCTTGTGAAGTAGCGCGGGGCTTGGCTTTGACATAGGTGTGTGAGCCTAGACAGTCAGTAGAACCCGGATCATCCTCTCCCCGCGGCTACGGCCCTCGCGGCCCTTGCAAGGGAGCATTTTGCGGTGAATTGCGGTAGTTTCCCGCAATTGCGGATCGCGTAAGTCATTGATTCTATTGAACAGATAAGTGTCTGCAGGGAACCGTTCCACCTGACCTCGCAGAGACGCACGCTAAGTGCCCGGCTCGCCGCGTGCTCATTCATGGGGCTACTTCTCACTCGTAGAGAGCACATCTGCCATTGAGGACATGAGATCGGCGGCAGAACTCGATGAGAGTAGCTTGGCCCTGCATCGTCTTGTCGTACTGAAAATCTCAAGCGATAGACCTCGGCATCGATGCAGTCTGATCGCCGCACTGGATCCTTCCGAACGGGGAAACGCGTTGCGCTCGGCATCACCCTTTGCGGGAGTTCTTGCTGAGTCTAAAGGCCTCTCGTTCCTCGAGGCATGGAGCGCAGATCGCCAGACACCGCGCTCAGCCGCGACTGCTTTGAAAGTGGAGCAGGATCCGAAACACAGTTGACCTGAGTCGTTGATTTGATTCAATCAAGACATGAACGACGACAAAAGTCAAAAAATCGAATCCCAATCAGAGGCGCCACAGGGTCCACTTTCGCGCGAACACATCTACAAGCTGGTTTGGGAGGAGCCCATGCTGCGTGTCGCTGAACAACTAGGTGTTTCCTCCAGCTACATGGCCAGGGTATGCACCGAACTTCGTATCCCGCGACCTCCGCGTGGCTACTGGGCTCAACTTGAGTTTGGCAAAGCGCCTGCTCGGCCGTCCTTGCCAGCCTCGCGCGCGGGCGACATCGTCGAGTGGAGCCCCGGTGACTTCATAGGTACAACGGAGCGCTCGGCCCAAAAGCAAGTCCGGTCGACTGGGACTTCTGGTGAGCCGCCAAGCGAGCAAGGCGCTGCAACACGAAAAGCGCGAAGTTCGAGAACGCCTGAGATTGAGAAAATCCACCCCCTGCTCGTGGGCATCAAGCCCTTGTTTCTAAAAACACGAGAGAGTGACTCAGGCGTACTCCGACCGTACAAGCGACTCATGCCAGACATTCTGTCGTCCAAAGAAGGATTGGATGCTGCAATCGCCTTCGCCGAACTGCTATTCCGAGCGCTCACGAAGCACGGGCATCGAGTGACCATCGTTCCGACAGGGGTGCAGGTGCGGCGCGCGGACGTCGATCTTCGAGAGGTTCCGAGAAAGAACCACTATCAGCAGACAACTTGGAATCCTGAACGCCCGACGGCGGTGTACATCGGCGAGGTGCCTATCGGTCTAACGCTGTTTGAGATGACGGAACAGGTTGAGATGCTCTACGTCGGGAATAGCAAGTACATCCCGGTTAGGGATCTCACGCCGAACCAACAACGCAAACTCTCTGACCCACGACATTGGAAAACCCAGAAAGACCTCGCTTCAGGCCGCTTCTGCTTACAGGCATATTGCCCGTCATGGCGGGTCAATTGGGTCAAACGATGGCCTGAGGTCAAGCCAGGTCAGCTGTCATCGCTCGTATCGACCATCGTGTCCGAACTGGAATCGGCAGGACCGGAACTGGCCATGAAGCTTGAGACCGCCAGAATTCAAGCCGAAGAAGAGCATCGGCGCTGGGAGGAGGAACAGCGCCTGCGCCGCGAAGCCGAAAACCAAGCGCTCCGCGCAAAGCAGCGGCAACAGTCACGCCAGGAATTGCTTGCCGCCATCTCGGCCTGGGACGAGGCACAAAGAATTGAGGCCTATTTCGCGGAAGTAGAGCGATCCGCCGTAGGCCTGGACGACGTGGAGCGTCGTCAGTTGCTAGAACGCTTATCGGATGCCCGAAAACTGGTTGGTCCTTTGGATCCGCTGAAACTCCTGCTTCACTGGAAAGCACCTCCGGAGATGTAGTGGATGACAGCGTCTGTAGAACAGAACCTGGGCTTCAGCAAACGCACAATCGACCCAAGGACGTTCATCGACGCCGACTTGGCTGCCACTTTCCCGACCTGCGCCCAGAACTTTCTTTGTAGTCACATGCCGGGAAGCGATTGCACGCGCTGAACGTGCCGTAAGGGCCTGACCGCGGTACCAAGCTCCCTTTCTGACACCGAGGACAGATCCGGGCATCCACCTCATCCCCATCGAGGGACTTGATCTCCAAGCCATGCTCTTTGACCAGTTCCAGAACGAAGCTGGAGCGGCTGTGAGCAACGGTGAGCATGTGCACCTGCTGCCGAGCGCGAGTCAATGCGACATAGAAAAGTCGCCGCTCTTCCGCCATCGGATACGCCTCCGGCTCCGGCATTGCCAACTGCAGCACCGGATCATCTACGACTCCACTGGGGAAACTCGACGCGCCGCTCACCATCCGGGGCAAGATCACGTGATCTGCCTCCAAGCCCTTGGACCCGTGCACGGTCATGAACCGAACTTCAAGAGAACCTTGAAGGTCAGACCACGAAGGCAGCAGTTCCTCATCGCGCCGATAGCGCCCCAGTACGAAGACTGTGATTTTCCTGCTTGCGCCGGCAGGTGCCTGAGCGAGCCCTTCCAAGATCGCTCGGACACCGAACTGCAGCCGCGCGCGCTCTCCAACCTCCACGACGGAAAACGTTCGCTCCGGCACTGGCGCTTTGGAAAGCACCGATTTTTTGATCTGAGCAGTGTTCTTCAGGACAAAGCGGCTCGACACATCGCAGATGGGTTGCGGGCATCGGAAGGTCTGCTCTAGACGCAAGGTCGTGGTCTCGCCAAACCATTTGTCGAAGCCAGTCATGACCGAAAGGTCGGCGCCGGCGAATCGGTTGATGCTCTGCCAGTCATCCCCTACCGCAAAGAGGCAGCACCCAGGAACGGATACCAAAGCCCGTATGAGACGCGCTCTGGCGTAGCTGGCATCTTGAAACTCATCCACCATGATCAGCTCGTAGGGACTCTTCCATCGCCCGCTCTCGATATGGTCTGATGCCAGGTTCAGCATGTCATCGAAATCAATCGCTTTGGCCTCTGTGAGCTTCGCTTCCCAAGCGTCCCGGATTGCCTCGAAAAGTCGAAGGAAGATTTCATGCCGGAATCGGAAAGGACTGGTGTTTGCGCGATCCAACCGCGCTTGAAGTTCGTCGCGGCCGAGCCTATTGCTCTTGGCATGCGTTAGAAAAGTTCGGAACGTCCTGATGAGCGCATCGTTCTCGATGGCTGGAGCACCCTGCGAAGGTCGATCAGGGTTTGGATCGAGAACAACGCCGTGGGCCTGGAGCTCCGCAGCCAACTTGCTGAAGATCTGACCGCCCCACAACTCCGCCATGGTCGTCTCCAGCAAGGTGGTCCCATGGGTTCGGTGGCATAGCCGCTTCCACGCCATCCCCTCGCGGTAACCGACAAATTCCTCGGGCGGGTTGCCCTTGCCGTCCACCGCCCAGTGCTCGTGGTAGACATCGATGGACGGATAGTAGAAGTCCGGCCGGTACTGGCGATACCGTTCGTCCGCGGTGTCGACTTCATATGGCCCTTCATATCGATAGTGCACCCCGTTATAGAACAGCCAATCGGCGATGAGCCGCTCCCCGCGGCTCTTCACGACCTCACCCTGCAGAGTCCGAAAGCCCCGATTGCGGGTTTCACGGTCCCAGTCTTCGGGCTCCTCCTGTTCGTTGCCAAACTTCGGCAAGTCACGCCCCAGGACGATGCGGAACAGATCCCAGTTGGTACGAAACGTGGGATCGCGATCCTTCAGTTCATCGACGATGGCCATCAACTGCTGATGATCTCGACCTTGCTCGACCCACGGCGCCAAGGAGGGCTTCTTGCCAGTGGCCGCACCGATGACATCCAAGCCGAAAGCGTGGAAAGTTCTGGCTTTGACGCGATCTGCAGGTAGGCCCAGAGGCGTGAGGCGCTCCTTGACCCGTTGCTGAAGTTCCTTGGCCGCATCGGCGTTGAAGGCCATCAGCAAGATGCGGTCAGGCTCCATGAGATTGCGCCTGAGAGCAAACCCAGCCTTCGCAACCATGGTCGAGGTCTTCCCTGAGCCGGCGGCCGCGACAACCAGCATGCGACTGTCGAAGCACACCACGGAGGTGGCTTGATCTTGGGTGAGCGGCGACTTCTCGACGGTACGCAAAAACTCCTCATGAAGTTGGAGCTCACGTGTCAGGTGACGCTCATTGAGCTGTTTGGCCAGATCCTTGGGTTGACTTCTCCATATGCCCAGCAGTCGTTGCCGATCCTGATCCAGCGTCTGGATATGTTGGGCTACGGCCTTATGGCCGACCAAGTCCGCCAGTCCATCCGCCGGACGCTTGTCACGCCAATGCCGGACGAACTCGGAGGTGAGCCATCCCTTTTTTTGAAACTGTTCTGCGCAAGCGATAGTGAAGGCTTTGGCCCACTGCAGGGCTGGCTGAGACTCGCGCTCAAACCGATCAACAAGAGCTCGTGCATGCAGTTCCGCTCGATGCTCCTCAAGAGCCTTTTGAAGTGAGGCGCGTAGTTCCTTGCCTTCGCTGTTTGGCAGACCATCCAGACGCGCATTCACGACGTCGGGAATCCGAAACCGAATCGCTGACCAGATGATTCCGGGCTCAACGGTAAGGTGATCGGCATCAGAGATGTCGAAGCGCCTGGCCTTGTCGCCGATCTGGAGGGTGAAATGCCGAGATTCGAGCTCCAGCGACCAAGCTGGAGACCCTGTCAGCGACGCACCAATCCTGGATGGTTGCCAGCTGGGCATCAGATCGCCGTCCCTCGGGGAAACACGCAGGGGGCGCCAGCAGCATCTGGCCGCCGGAAAAGCAGAAGACCCGCAAGCTCAGTGCGCTTCAAACATACCTGCATTAGGTGGTAGCAGGCCTCGTTTTTGGTAGGGGCCCATGGCCCGACAAACTGTGCCAGCACCCTTCTTCACGCAGCTTCGACTACAGGCTTTAGGCTCTCTCGCAATGCGACCAGGGGCCCTTGGAGGCGTGCCACCGCCTCCTCAAAGGACTCCTTCGAGAGGCTCGCCTTCTTCTGTGTAAGTCGGACAGTTTCGAAGTCCCCCAGCTGTGCACTCTCGGGCAAGCGTTCCGCAGCCAATATGACTTGATGATGAACCCCGGCTGCCCTTCCCAAAACCTCGACCATCTTTGTCAGATTCGGATCGTCCTGACCCGACTGTTGAGGGGTATCAACGACGAAGGGAAACAGCGGGGAGTCACCCCACTCAGCATTCGTCGCAAGCATGGCCAGATGAACAGCCAACATGGAGCGAGGCGCGGAACTTCCTCCAGACTGAGCACGCGCCCCCGGTTTGGGATCGCCGATCTGCTCGTCGATAGGAACATCGACCAAGTTAGACAAACTCGAGACCTGCGACGAAAAATACTTGCGAACTTGAGCCAATCGATCAGGGTCTTCGAACTTTTTGACCTCCTCATCTGCCTTAGCCTTTTCTATTTCCAGCTTCTTCAAAGCGGTGGACAGATCGCCGCTGACCCTCTGAAAAGCTGAGTCAAGGGTTCTCTTGCTCTGCGAGGCCAGGACTTCTTCAAGCTTCAGCTTGGCTCGCCGTTCCTGCTGGAGTTTGTCGAGTTCGGCGATGTTGCGCTCCACCCCTCGCAAGCTCGCACGGATGTTGGCCTCTTTGCTGCCGATGTCATCTGCTTGTGTCCGAAGCTCCATGATGAGTCCACCCAAGGACTCGGCGTCGCTCGAAAGAAGAATTCGAGCATGGAAGGAGTTCTCATGAACCGTGCCGCACGTGGGGCACTCGATGGCCTCTCCAGCACGGTCCGTCAGGTACGCAAAGTCACCTTTCAGTTCGTTGTAGGCAGCAAGTGCGACCTTCAATTCCGACTGGACTTTCTCACGCGTGTTGACCAGCCCGAGAAGTTGGCCACGGATCCGAACCTGTTCCTGTTGGAGCTTGGTCGCCTTGCGGCCAATCTCCGCCAGTTCACTGCGAAACGCAGCGAAGTTGAGAGACGGCAGATTCTTGGGCAGGACATCTTGCACCCGCTTGAAAGCCGCTCGCTGCGCTTCAAGTTCCTTGCGCCTATCTGTGACTCGCTCACCGATCTCTGTCGAAAGATGCTTCGCCTGGAAGTATGCGTTTGGCCGCATGCCAATGAAGGACTCGAACGTCGCGCCCTTCCAGTCCGAGAACTGCGTCAGCTGTTCAAAGGTATCCCAACCGGCTCCCCAGCTACCGTCCTGATCCATGTAAAACGGCATGAGCATGTATTCAGGCCCGGCTTGCGAGAAAGTTACTGTCTGAGGACGCTTGAGCCGGAGTTCGAATCCAAAGAACGCGCCGAGTGCCTTCGACCACGCACCCATGTTCTCTGCAGAAAAGAGCAACTGGTCATTGGCCCCAAACATCCCCAGCCTCTTACCGTCGCGAACAACCATGTAGTCGCTGTCCCGATAGGTGAACTCCAAGGCAGCAACCGCATCAGGGTCCCAGGTTCCAGCGTCACGCTTGCGCGTCTTGCACCCGAAGACCCAATAGAGATTCTTGATGACGCGGGATTTACCCGTGCCGTTCGGTCCCAGAAGCAGCGTCTTCTGACTGAACAGCTGTTTTCTGGCGCTCTCGTCTCTCGCGGACACGAGCCAGAGCGTCTTGTATGTCACGCGCCGGTTCATTTTTCTTCCTTAGATTCCGGACCAGCCGGAGCAGTGAATACGGTGAGGTCGATTGCATCGGATAACACCAGTAGCGCCACAGCGCGTATGTAGGCCAGGGGAAGGCCATTGAACTCAGCAGGGCTTGATGCCCGGGCCTCTTCAACAACCTCGTTCATTAACTCGCCCAAGGTTGCCTTTGCACCAATGGCGGCTTCAATGGGAACGCGGGCCCGCTGCAGCGCGCTCGCCACCCCGCTGAAAATCATGTTGGTCCGGTCGGACGCGTCCGCACACACCCGGACCCTCTGAGCCTTGATGTCCTTGCGTTCGATGAAAGGGTGCCCCTCTCGATCCAACTCGGCAGTAGCTTCTTCCAGGATTTGGCTCAATGGCGCCCGGGACTGCGCAACGCTGGCCAGAATGTTCAGGGCCTGCGACTTGGAGATGATGCGCAGCTTGAGATCTTCGAAGCTCCGCGCGTAGGTAGTGCTCGACGCCCGGCTTTGTACTTCGCTTGCCAAAACCCGTGCCGCTACCGACGTATGACTGAGTTGAAACGGCAGCTGTCCGGTTGACGATAGCTGCTCGAGCTTCCCACTGACAAAGATCTCTGGCTCACCCAATGGGAGATTGGTCTTGTGCACCATCACACCAGTCAGATCGATATCACCTTCGGGGATGCCCAATTGGGCACTGACGGCCGCCTTCACGAGCGTCTGCTGCTCAGTCGTCAGCGTGGACAGATCTGTGTTCGTTGCAAGCGAGTCCACGCCGGCTTCATCGGGCAGCTTCACGCCGATGTTGGAGACGAATCTCAGGTTGGCACGCGAGGCACCGAACTCGTGCCGACGGGCATACAGCTTGGCGAGGATGGAATTCTCATGCGTGCCATCCTTGCGCTTGCTGCCCTTCTTATGGAGATCCTTCAAGACCCAGACGCCATCGCGCTCATGCTTCTTGACCTGGCAGAACTCCACCTTCGTTGGCGATTGCGCGGAATCGAGAATCGCGACGTCCTCCTTGACCTCAACGCCGACGGCGAAGTCATTCCCGCTTCCCAGAAGTTCGGCGATAGACAACGCGGCCCACCATTGTTGAAAGGTGAAGCCCAAGCTGGCGTTGACGCCATTCTTCTCGTCTATTGGGCGGTCACGGAGCACGAGATCCAGGCTATCCTGAACATCATCCGGTCTCCTCGCTGGGGTCCTTTGTGACATCAATCGGTTCTTTAATTTTCCCTGCTTTCTTCAGCAGTCACGTCTTAGCCATCTCCGGCGTGCAGTCCGTTTTGAGCGTACTGATCGTCCATGACATTTTGATACAGGATACATGGTTCGCCTCTAACCCTTGAACTGCCAGCAAATGCTGTGGTGAGCCGCCTTCGATACAGCTTGTTCCGAATCAGGTCCAAAGTGCCTGCTCAAGCACCGAAGACGCGTCGGATCTCCATTGGCGAAGAGCTGTGACTTATGACCAAATTTCCCCATCGACACACGAATTTGCGCGCCAACGGGGAAAGTCTTTTCCATTAGGCATTTACCCAGTGCCAAATCCTGTGGTTCGGAGAAGCTCGCTAGAGGACGAACCCGTGGCCGAAGGCATCACAGCTCTTTGAGGGCACTTCGGGCGGCATGTGCGGCCAATGCAGAACGGGCCAAATCCCCGCAAATCACCAACCGGTCACCTCGCTCCGTTCTGCCCACGTCGACGTCAAGCACTTGGTCACCAGGACGATACCTGTCGCTCAGGTAGCGACAGGCTTCTGGGCTCTCCTGCAGATGCTGGGCGAGACGGTCCATGACACCGTACCAGGCATAGAAGTCCGCCAAGCAGCGCGGATCAGCGTGATCGAGGCCTTCACCAATTGTCAAGACATGCATCAGAGCCCCTGTCATGCCGTTCCAGTGCATCAGCAGGAGCGCTGTTTCCACTCCCAAGCCTTTCACGGCCACCCTTACGCCACATGGTGAAGTGAACAGGCGCAGATTTCCGGGAAGCCTTTGTTGGCTCATGGCCCACTCGACCGAGGTGTCCCAGTTGCTTCGACTCGCCATCATCGTCCTTCCCGGACATATGTCGATGCCATCTGCCGCTCGTTCGTAGCGCCGTTGCCGCCACGTTCATCGATTCGCTGCCCCTGCCAGAAAACGCTGATTGACCTTGCCAGTCTGGCATCCATGTTCTTCATGCACTGCTGCAATAGTCTCTTCGCCCCACGGCTCTGAACGCGTCCGCCACGAAAGCACACGAAGAACAGATCGGCGGCGGGCTTCCTCTTTCGACCAAGATCGGCTCGGTGTTGGAGGTATTGCGCTGAAAGCCGGGCAAGCAGCGCGTACGCTCTTTCCAAATCATGTTCATTCGCCACGCAGTCTCGGCCCGCGGATATTGCCCTCAGTGCTTCATCGAGTGACATTTCGACAACCACATCCAGTTGTTTTCCAAGCGTGACTGCCAACAGGATGGCAACCGCGTCGCGCACAAGGACCTCCGTCGAACTTCTACGTTTCTGATCGGTGCTCGCACCATCTGCCAACGCGGTAAGCATTTGCTGCAGTTCGGCACTCGACGCCCGCATCCTACGGCCCAGGATTTCTTGAAGCGACTTTCCCCCGCTCGATCCAAGCAGCTTGGAGACCGCTTGCTTCGTCAGCACGATGCCTGAGGCGGTCAACTGGTCCATGGCGGTCTGAACCTCTATATATGAGACATCACGAATTTGCTTGCGCAGCTGGCTCCGAATCGCCGCCTCGAACCAGTGCGGAAGCTCTTGCCGATCCACACTGAAGTGCTCCGCAGAAAGTCCGCAGCGTTCGCTGAAAGTGAGCAAGGTTCCAGGCCAACCTTGGAAAAGACCTGCGACCTGGGAAGTCAGCCGCAGTCGCAATTCAAGGGGCAGCCATTCAATCGATCGTTGGTCAGATCGAGAAGCCTCCTCTATTACCTCCCTAGCGGCAGGGACTGCGGCGTGGATCTTTCGCGCGGATCGGTTCCGAATGAATAGTTGGGCGACACACCAAGCCGCAGTAGCGAATTCGACCGCCGGTACGATCACTCCGTTCGACAACGAGACATCGCGCTCACATAATTGCCCCGAGACGGGAAGCAATTCGGACGGGGCCGTCACAGAAGGACTGAATCTCAGATCGTATCTACAGACGGGGCATTCGTGCACAGGTATCCAGGCACCTTCGTACAAATTTCCCAAAGCACTGGTCGCCGGCCACGACGGATGCCCACAACGGTTGCAGCCGTCGATGAGCCGAATCCCATGCCGTTCGCAGACCGAATGCAGGCACAGTCGCCATCGCAGCCGGAAATGCGGAACTTCATCCTCTCGAAGGCATTGCGGACAGAAAGGAATACCGAAGGGACGATCACGCCTGCTGTATCTCAGCGGCAAAACCCATCGCGGGACGCTCGCTCCACCCCGGAACCGAAGCAACGTGCCGTCTAGCCCAGCGAGAGTCATATGCATGACTTCGCCCTCCGTGAGAAGGTTTTCCTGAGCGAGCCACCCGACAGTGGTACCAGAGGGCTTTAGGTCTGAGTCAGTCCGCTGCAGCTCCCCAGGCGCCCGAGGAAACAGCCTGAAGCCGTTTTCGAGGCCGGATCGCTGCCTCCAACTCGACAGAGATTCACCCGGAAGAGGACGTGGACGGACTAGAAACATGGCCTGTCACTGCACACACCGCGCCCCGAGCAAGTTCCGAAGATCGCTGCGCAAAACGTACAGGTCGTTCAGCGCGACCGGCACAAGCGCCGCCTTGAACAGGACGATGCGCTTTTCTTTGACAGCGCCCAGGATCTTGCGCCACCACTTGCACCTGTATGCGTTGTAAGCACCAGGCACCCACCATGAGAAGTACAGGCGCTCCAGATGCGGGCCATTCTCCGTTTTTGCCTCTCGGAAGAGGAAATCGGCGAACGACCGAAGCTCTGCGGGACACACGCGATCACGATTTCTGCCAAAACGGGTCAATGCCAGTTTGCGCGCGGCGACACACCCTGAAGCGACCAGCCCGCGCATGGCATCGACGCTGCACCCGAGTTGGGCAGCCCCCGCTTCGATGGTGTCGGTCTGCTGCATGGCCTGCACGATGGAACGGTAGACCGCCGGCGGAATGTTGAATTTCTTGGCCCCGGTTGCGAGGTCTACGGTGTAGCTCGCCTCAGGGATACCGCCCTCATCGATGCAACGCAGCAAGGTGCCGTAGCTGTTCCCCGTGACCTTCATTAGGTCCTTGATGCCGTAGGTCTCCTTCACTGGAGGCAAGGAGCGCCGCTGCGCACGGATTCGATCAGGATTGAGTTCCGGTTGGTGCAGGCGCTTCACTTCTTCCGCGACAGACTGCATGCAACTGAAGAATTTGCATCCAAGGCGATAGTTCAGGCGCATGAACCCGTCCCTCTTTCCCGGATCGGCTTCCGCAATCACCGAAGCCACGATGTTCCTGGGCACATCAATCAGCAGATGCCGGATCGACAGCGCGTCGGAGATTGTCAGAAAGCCATCACGATCCAGCACAGCATAGGACCTACGCTGTGTCTTAGGCTCCATCGGCGCAGCCAGCCATTTGCAGGTTCTCGCAGCCTCCTGGCCTAGCTCATGGGCCCGTGCGAATGTGCCGAATGTTTGAGCGGCGTAGGCCTCGGAAAAAACCTCCTGCAACTTCTCCGTCCAGCGCTCTGCCACATCGGATTTCTGCTGTCGAAGGTCCGCCCCACATCGACAGTGGAGCAGCTGAGGCCGCAGGACATCCAAAGGCTTGTGGCATGACTGACAAGTGTCGACCAGCAAGGTCCCGTGGCGACTACACGCCACACTCATGGGCATGCCCCACTCGGCACGGACGAACGGGATCTTGTCCGACGCCAGGCAACGTGGACAGATGCGGGTCTTCAACGTACGGCCGAAGGTCGCGAAGAAGACGCGCTCACGATCAACTTTTGCGTCCAGGGGATGCTCAAAGGGAGCGCTGGGATACACGATACCGAACCGCCCCAGGACCTCCGCGGGAGATGCGACGACAAGCTGTTGCGTCGTCATTCCGGCAAGGCGCGCCATGGCCCCCAAGCCACCTGGAATGTAGTTCGCTTCGGACAGCCGGATCAGGTAATCGGACCAAGACTCACCAGCCAAGGGCTCGCCCCGGTCGATGAGGCGGGGCTGTTGGAACTCGGGAACTGATTCGCAGAACACTTTCACCCCGCCTTCGTTGCTCGTTGGCCCCGGCGAGATGTCTTCTTCACGCCGGCATCGTCAGGCCCATCCTGGCGCAGTTCGAAGATTTGCCCAGGGCCAGTTAAGGCCTCGCCATTCCAGTCTGCCGCAAATGGGTTCCCGGCCACAGCGGCGACCTGGTGCAGATCCTCGAACCCCAGCTCGAGGTCCACCTTCTCAATACGTTCGGATCCGCGCTGCACCGCCCGCACCAATGCCCTGGCCATCAGCTTCATCAGGTAGTCCAGAATTCCATTGGTCGCCGCGAGCAATGGTCGCGCCAGTTTCATGCTTTTCAATTCCGAATGCTCGGCCAGCGGCAATCCCCGATCCACCAGCTCAAGCAGGCTGAGATAGTTCTTGATGTCCGTTTCAGACACCATCGAAAAGACTGGAAGTTCGAAACGAGCTTGCATGCGCCGCCGGAGTTGGTCGTGTGCATCCCGCACAACTGCAGCCTGTTCGGTGCCCAAGGCAAAGACCAATCCAGGAAACTTGAAGTCGCACAAATCGCGGATCCAGTTCGCGATGTGCTCGACCCCTCGTGCCTTTCGCCTGGACGGGACATCCTGGAAGTCGTCGATGGCGATGATGATGGTGCCGGCCTTGAGAAGCAGGTTCTCAGCGCGATCCTTCTTGTCCTCCCAGGAACCACGGTCGTACAAGGGGTCCCCCAGCGCCCTCAGTAGCGCTGAGCCCATGGAGGATGGCGAGGGGACAGCTGGCACCTTAAAGCACACCACAGGCCGGGTGCTCATTGTGGGCGTGTCGACATCCGGGTATTGCCTTTTCAGGAAGTTCACGAAGCTGGTCTTACCGGAGCCAGAGCCTGCGATCACCAGGACACCGTTGGCCTTCATCTCGACCTTACGCAACACCAGTTCGGCTTCGACGAAATCAGCGACCTTCTTGATGGCCTTGTGCTTGACGAAGATCCCTTGGAATTTTTCAAGTCGCTGGGATAAGGAAGCGTTTGCCCAGTGGGAACGATCGTTTGCGGGGATGAGAACTGCGTCTGCGTTCATAGGAGGCTTTCAATGGAATCGAAGGGTTGAGCGGTATTGCGGTGAAACACCGCAGAAGTCGGAGGTCAAAGCCGATGGCAACGGCCTATGAAGGTCATTCCAGCTCCATTTCTTCATCCAGTTCGAACTCGACTTCGTCCACGTCGGCGACCATGTCCTCGACGGCCGACACCATCGTCTCGATAACGAGAGGCTTCCGCGCAGGAACATCCGCCAACTCGGAGAGTTCTTCCAGCGGAACGTCGAGACCAGCCCTGTGCACTTGGTAGCCGAGCTTGCGCTGACGGAGCTTCTTGGACTTCATCAGATCCTTGGTGTCCGCGATCAGCGCCTGGCGGGCTTCATGCATTTGGACCAGACCAGGTGAGCGGAGCTTCATCAACCGCGCCTTCTTGAGAATCAAAGACTGTTGGTAGTTGGTCAGACCCTGCACATACCGGACGTCCTCGATGCAGGGCACCTTGAGGTAGTTCTTCGACAGCGGGTCCAACACGTACAGGTACGACAGATTCGACGGCAGGTACCTCACCCAGACCTCGGCACGGGCCCCGAGTCTTTTACGCAGCTCTTCAAGCTGGGGCGACTGGTACCGCAGCCTCATGCGCAAGAGTCCCCCCGAGTCGCGGAACGTGAGCTTGTCGTAGATCGTTCCCATGAGTTCCTGCGAAGGGCGACGTCGCGGAAGCAGCGGCTCAGTGTCGAGGAACTGCTCCCTCCAGGCCTCTCGGGGTGTTTTTCCGTCCTTGCCGCAGGGCTTGTTCGAATACTCGTCCACGATCCAGGCCATCAGCCGCTTTCGGAACTCGTCAATTGACATCACAGCGCTGCCCAAGCCAACGTTGAGCAGCTCGCGATCCTCCTTCGGCCCCACCCACCCAGGAAGGTCCTGGATGAACTCGAACTTCACTCGATGGTTGAAGTGTTCGATATCGGGCTTGTCCGTGGGATGGTGAGGGCGTGAAAACGCGATTTCAGCATCGAACTCAAGCACGCTCGCCTGCAGTTGCAGCGTCGCGTTGTACGAAGCGTTGTCAAGGTTGACGATCCCATGTTGCCCATACCACTCCCACTTCCCGCGGCACAGCGAGAAGTCGGGCGAGCCGGGATCTTTCGGGTAAATTCCATGGACCACCGCCTCGAAGGCGCTCTCGGACGAGCGGGGACGTTCGCTCAGCGAGTAGCCAAGCACGGCGGATGTGTGCTCATCGACGCCAGCCGTCAGCCAGCAACGTCCCCATGGCAGATTCGTACGCGGGTCGATGAGGAAGACGGCCGTGTCGGTGTCGTCGTAGTGGACGATATCGAGGGCATGATCCACCCGGATCCGCGCACCCGCTTCACGGAATCTCTGGTCAGCCCGCTTTTTCCCTTCATTCCGGACGCAAATCGCATAGGGCGTAAACCGGTCATTGAAGCGTCTCGTGACGGTGGGAAGGGAAGGCACTTCCAGTGCGCGCTTTTTCGTCTCGTCATCGGGATGTCGGGGCATCTCGATGACAAGGCCTGGCCGCTGAATGATCGCGATCGCACTGTTGTGCTGTTGGACCATCGCGTTGACTGTGTTGTGGACTTTCATAGCACGCAGCTTCCCGCTGACGGGATTTGCTGCCTGCTCCAGAGCTTGATCGATGATGCGCTCGACCGCAGGATCCAGGCGCCGGCCTCCAGGACCACCACGCAAATGGAACTGTGGAAGTAAAGAGCGGTGATCCCCCTGATTGCGGCGCAATGTACGCGCGGCTTCATACAAGGCATCCACGCCGTAAGGACAGATTTCTCGGAACTCGTGTTCGACGTCCTTGATCGCGGCCCTCAGGAAATCGGAGGGATTGAAGTTCACAACGCCATGACGTTGCAGCGCATGGATCCAGCGTCGCTTGGTCAGCATCACGCCCAGCGCCTTCTCGGTGCGGAAGGCCACAGGGATTCCCTCGATCAGGCTCTGCTCTCCCGCGCGAAGATGAACGGGAACCATGAGGGCCTGCTCGACGGCCAAATCTTCAGCGAGCGATACGACGCCCCTGCTCATTGCGGAACGCAGAACAGGCCAATGGCAGGTGCGAGTCTCCGTCGAAGCGATGTCCGTTAGGTACAGCTTGTCGCCCTCGGTGATGGCATCGACGCGACACACAACTCCTCCAACGCGCAGCAGCGTTTTGAGCGGGGGCATCGAGATTTCGGCGGTTTCGGCAATGGCATTCATGTGGGATCCTGGTGACGTGTTGGTTGAGGTGCGCCCTACGCTGATCGCGGCCTAGACGATTTCCGCGAGGGAGGACCACCATCCATAGGATTCGACGGGTGCATACAGCACCGTCTCAAAGCGTCGGTCTTTGGGATTCGACGTAATCAGCGTCCGATCACACAATGGCGCGAACGGGTTGAAGTGGGCCTGCCCCACCCACACAGCCGCAAGAACGTGGTGACGGTATACCCCCGCCTTCCGAAGTTCCTCTAGGGTCTTCGGGGCTTCAGCCACCAATTGCGAGACCGCAAAGATCCGGTCGTAGGGGATGTCGCAGCTCCCAAGTCGGCGCATCTCGCGGAGCTGTCGCCAAAGGGCTGCGGACAAGGGCCATCTATCGGTCCAGAACAGGAACGTCATGCCGCTTTGCGTGATGACGCTCTCGACACGGCGCTGCTTTTTCAGCTTTTCCTCCGTGAGGAACTTGCTCGCCTTGGTCTCGACCACGAAAACGCGGCCATCATGGGTCTCGAACAGGATGTCGGGCGTCGCCTCGATGCCATGGTCAGCGTTGTTCAACGAGAAGGGCTCGAGCTTCCAGCGCTTCACGTAGCCGGCGTTTTTCATGGTCACCAGCAAGGACCGGGCTGTCGCGGTGTTCCCACCTTCCGCAACCGTCACGGAGTTATCGCTGCCTTGCACAAGATACCTTTGCGTCGGCCGGCTCCGCCCCTGCGGATCACGGGCAGGAGCAGATTGAAATACTTGCTCCAGCCAGTTCCGACTTCCCAGTGGATGGTTTCTGTTCACGATGCACGCCCCTTTCGTCAAAGTTAGGTGCAATCGTGATTCCAAAGTCACAATTCGAGAATGTATATAGTGACAATAAATTGATAGACGTTTACTCCGTGGGAGCGGATCCCGGGTATCTGGACCTTTTTTTTCAGGAGTAACAGTGGATCTCGACGATCTGCGTGCCAGCCTACTGGCCGCAACCATCAGTTGGCGTCAACGAGCCATACCCGGAGGCCAATCCTCTGCGCGGCAATCGCATACTCGGCTCCTCGCGTCGATTGATACTCGCGAACGCCGGAGTAACAGGTACCAGCTCACCCCAGCCGAGCTTCGGAAAATCGTCGCAAAACTTCGGACGATTTCCCTCGCTCAAATGCGTGCGGCGTCGCAAGCTCTGCGAGATCTCATGGAAACGGGCTGTCGATTCGAGTACGAGCAGGAAAGCGCAGGCGGTGAGCGTCACCGTATCCAGCTGTCTGTTGGCCAGATCCCCTATCTGGACGACGCGCACACCGCACTCCCGTTGATCACGTCGCTTGCAGAGCTGCCACAAGCACAGCAGGCCCATCTGGTTCAACTGCTGGAGGAGGAAAAGGCGGTTCGACATCTCGAGGTTCGTCTTCAACTCGAACAAGAAGACGGAACCCGCGTGGGTCAGGTGCAACGGCAGCTCAAGCTGGCATCGGCCCAAGCCTCACTCAACCGAACTTTGGCTTCGATCTCGCCTTCAGGGCTGGTTTGGCTCACGAACAATCGCGACACGTTCAGTCTGCTGGGTTCGTCGAACCTGACGCTTCCCATCCTTGGCTCAACACGCTTTGATCCAGAGCAGCTGCTTCAGGCCTCCGAGAGCCTCGACTTGATCTCGGACTGCCTCATCATGCCCTTCCCACTCGATCCTGGAGCCGATCCAGCAGTCATCGGAAGATGGCTCGAGCTTTGGCAGGTTTGCGAGGAGGCCGCGGAAAACCTCTCGATGCTGTCCGCCTGGCTACGCTGCCTCGGAAGCACTGGGGAGTACAAGCGATGTCGTGTCTGCTTCCGACATGTCGGAGAAGGAATGAAAAAGAACTGTTGGCTGCACCACCGAAGTGCCAAGGTCCGTGTGCCTTCTCGAGAACTGCACGTCTCCAGCATCTACCAGGACGCATGGAAGCAAGCCGCCAAGAAGCATCCACGTATCCATACGCTCTTGAATGACGTGACCCCAACCGCTCAGGTGCGCCGCCAGATGCAGCATGCCGCGGAAGGCGAGGGCCTCGCACCCGAGGTAGCTACCGCCGCGGCGGCTTTGGGGGCATTGCTCCATACGCTGCTCCCTGTATTGGAACCAAGGTTGCAGGACCTGCTGAAGCGGCAATTCGACGCGTGCGTGGCGCAAGCCAATCGGCTGGTCATGGCGCGCCAAGGTCGCGGTACGGACACTTCGGCGATACCGTTGACCCCACCTGGACGTACTTTGAGGGCCCTTGCTTGGGAGCGCTTCTTCGCCGATTTCTTCGGTTCAGCGATGTCATCCGCCGAAACGACCCGCTTCGGTACCGGAAAGCCCATCGATGTCGACCATTGTTAGCGCCAGTGCAATCGTGATCAGCAGTGCCAGTCGAACATTGACCAGGGGCTGAAGCTGGTTCCATTAGAAGCCAGCTGTGGATAACTATAGGGTGGATGCTTCGGTAGGTCCTCCTTTTTTTGAACTCGTGGTCGGTATGGCCGAGCCATCAGGCGAGGCCCTTTCCTCCGCGGTCTCGCTAACGTGAGCGGCTGCTGCCTTCCTGGTCTGCTCACGGGTCTTGATGCGCCCTTTGGCTTCGTGCGTGCTGTGGCGGAAGCGGTAGGACTCGTTGCCGGTCTCGATGATGTGGCAGTGATGGGTCAAGCGATCCAGCAGCGCAGTGGTCATCTTGGCGTCGCCGAACACCGTGGACCACTCCGCGAACGTCAGGTTAGTGGTGATCATCACGCTGGTGTGCTC